>CAZLKI010000151.1:0-7191 GCA_964560035.1 uncultured Synechococcus sp. | reverse complement strand
AAGTAAGACCATAAAACTTCTTTTCTTAAATATCGTCTGGGTCCACAGGCTAATCTGACAATTCGGGCTTTATCGCTAATAGTTTCAATAGGTTGAGCGTAGTCAGAACTGACTTTGGGATCGAAGATTTGTCGAGTTATCAGATCTACTTGGGTTACTTCCGACCTTTGGGAGAGCGATCGCACTAAATCTATGACATATTGAGTTTGTCCGCCTGTATCCGCATCTCTTCCGAGTTCTAATTGATGCCCGCGAATTAGCCCATGAATACTGACTAGAATAAGGTACATAATTTTTTGGACTCGGATCTATAGTAGATTTACAGTACGCATCTAGGATATCGTACCAAATCTAAAAAATCTAATTTATCTCAATACTCGTTTGAATCTCGATTAAACAATGAAAAACAGGAATGCGACTGTACCTTTAGGGGGAATCTTACTGGCAAATTTTAAGATTAGTTTCAATAAAAGGAATTTGAATTGTTACCTTACTTTTTTCCTAAAATCTCTTTTAACTGATGTTACGCAGAAGTTAACTATCCCTCATCCCCTAACCCCTTCTCCCAGTTGAGAGAAGGGGAGTAATACAGGTTTTTTCTTGTTCCCTCTCCCGTTCTAGGAGAGGGCTAGGGTGAGTATCTTAAACTCTGCTGCGTAAGGTGAGTTTTAATTCAGCCTTTGCAATAGAAAGTGCCTCAGTCAGTTTATTTGGTTCCTTGCCCCCTGCTTGAGCTAGATTAGGACGACCCCCACCTCCGCCACCTGTAATTTTTGCGATCGCACCGATAAATTTCCCAGCATTCAAGCCTTTTTTAATTACTTCGGGGCTAAATGCAGCTACTAGCGAGACTTTTTCGGGTTCGGGAATCGATCCTAAAACTACAGCACTATTTTCTCCTAATTTTGATTGCAATCTTTCGGCTGCTATTTTTAGCGAATCGGCATCGATCCCAGCGATTTCGGCAACTAGAATTTTGAAGTCTCCAATAACCTCGGCTTGGGTAATTAGATTATCTGATTTAATTAGAGCGAGCTCTCGTTGGAGGATTTCGGTTTGTTTTTGGGAGTTTTTAAGTTCGGTCTGTAAACTGGTGATGCGATCGCAAATCTCTTCTGGTTTAATTTTGAAGCGATCGCTCAGATCTTTAACAATCCCATCTCTAATATTTAGATATTCAACTACTGCTTGCCCTGCCAATGCTTCAATCCGCCTGATTCCTGAAGCTACGCCCGATTCTGAAATAATCTTAAAGATCCCAATTTCTGAAGTGTTTGCCACATGAGTACCACCGCAGAGTTCCATTGAGACATTCCCAATATCTAATACTCGAACTTCCGCACCGTATTTTTCTCCAAACATCGCGATCGCTCCTTTAGCTTTAGCCTCGGCGATCGGCATGATCGTAATTTCAGAATTATGAGCGTCTAAAATCCAAGTGTTGATTAAATTCTCTATCTCTTTTATTTCATCAGTTGTAATCGCACGAGAAAGATTATAGTCAAAACGGAGGCGATCGCCTGTAACTAGAGAACCCGCTTGGGAAATATTTGGATCGACTAATTTTTTTAATGCAGCTTGGAGCAGATGAGTAGAAGTATGATGTGCCTGAATGCGGCGGCGATCGCTCACAGAAACTTGCGCCACGACCAAATCTTCTCGTTCAATTTCTCCCCGTTCTACCTGTCCGATATGAATAAATAAATCCGATTCCTTTTGGACATCATCAATGCGAATAATTACATCTCCTAAAGATATATAACCTTTATCCCCGATTTGCCCGCCAGATTCAGCATAGAAAGGAGTTTGATTGAGAATGATTTGGATGCGATCGCCCGCCTTAGCAATATCTACAACCTTGCCATTTATTAAAATCCCTTTAACTACAGATTCAGCCTGAGTTTGAACATATCCGATAAATTCAGTTTTAGGAACTTGTTTTGCTACTTCCGACCAATTAATTTGAGTTAGTAAATCTATATCGACATGGGCATCTTTAGAGCGTTCCTGTTGCTCTTGCATTGCTTGTTTAAATCCAGCTTCATCCACCAATAAGCCCTCTTCTTCAGCAATTTCTTGGGTTAACTCAAAAGGAAATCCGTAGGTATCGTAGAGCGTGAAAGCATCAGTGCCTTTAATTATTTTACTAGCTTGAATCTCAGGATTGGCAAGAATTTCAGCTAACAGTTTTTCGCCTCGTTCTAAAGTTTGTAAAAAACGATTCTCTTCTTTGCTAAGTTCGGATTTGATGATTTCTGCTCGTTCTCTAACATTAGGATATGCTAGTTCTGAGAGCGCGATCGCCGTTTCCGCAACCACTGTTGTAAATTCTCCCGAAATGCCAATTTGTTTGCCATGACGGACTACACGGCGCAATAATCTGCGTAAAATATAACCTCGCCCCACATTGGATGCAGTTATCCCGTCCGCAATCATGTGAACTACCGCACGAATATGATCGCCGATTATCTTTAACGAAGTTTTAGTTTTTTCCGAACTGGCATGATAATCAACCCCTGCCATATCTGCCGCCGTTTTGAGAATAGGAAAGATTAAATCAGTTTCATAGTTATTTGGAACTCCCTGCAATACCTGCGCCATCCGTTCTAAGCCCAAGCCTGTATCAATATTTTGCTTTTTAAGCGGCGTGAAACTACCGTCACTATTACGGTTTAGCTCCATGAATACTAAGTTATAGATTTCTAAAAAGCGATCGCCATCTTCTAAATCAATCTTCGGATCGCTAGGCTTAAAATCATAATAAATTTCCGAACAAGGTCCGCAAGGTCCAGTTACTCCCGATGCCCAAAAGTTATCATCTCCCATACGTTGAATGCGATGCGCGGGAATGCCAATATCATCTCTCCATATCCCAAAAGCATCTTCGTCTTCGTGAAATATACTGACAATCAGGTTCTCAGGTGGTAATCCAAAAACTTCTGTTACTAATTCCCAGCCCCAAGCGATCGCTTGCTTTTTAAAATAGTCCCCAAAGCTAAAATTCCCCAACATCTCAAAGAAAGTATGATGGCGTTTAGTTCTACCTACATTCTCAATATCGTTAGTCCGAATACATTTTTGCGCGGTGGTGGCTCTGGGAACTTCGGCTTCTCTCTGTCCTAAAAATATGGGCTTAAAAGGCAACATCCCTGCGATCGTCAGCAAAACCGTAGGATCTTCAGGTACTAAAGAGGCACTGGGTAATATTTTATGACCGCGTTCTTCGTAGAATTTTAAAAATTTAGAGCGGATTTCACTACCAGAAAGAGCGACAAAGCTAGACATACTAAGAATTATGAGAATTACTAGGTCTATGTTAATTGATATTGATAGATTGAGGATTAATTGATGCACCAGCAATTATAATTATGGAATGAATCCAATGGGTTTCAGCAATTTATCCATTTGCAAAGAAATATTAAACCCTCTCTGGCTAAGGGTTTGACAGACCATATTTTTCATAATGAGAATTGTTGCTTTTTACGCAAGTTTTCCATAATTTAGAATTGCTGGCGGTATGCTGTTCAAGATTTGGGATAACGGGGCTGCTCCCCACGAAAGGTTTCATCCCATCATACAGTTAGGTAAATTAATTTATAAAAATCACCTAAGTTGGCAATATTAAGTTAGCGATCGCCTTCTGAACCTCAAACTTAAACCTAACTAAGCTTAAATTCGATGCAATTTAGTTGGGCGATCGCATTTTAAACATCTCCCTTGACCCTTAGAAGCTTAAAGTTGAACTTAATTAGGTTCAAACCCGATCCTCAGAGCATCAAACTTCAACCCCTTGAGGTTCAAAGTTGAAGTAAATAAGCTCAAGGTTCGCCTTCTGAAGTTCAAACTTGAACCTAACCAAGCTCAAAGTTGGACTAAATAACCTGCAAATAAAAAGGCGATCGCCCCTAATTTCTTAAGAAAGCGATCGCTTTTTTTACTATTTTTGATTAGAAATTACTAGAGATTAGAAGCTAAAGTTAGCCACAGTTAGAGTAGAAGCTTGAATTCCTGTAAGCAGAGCGAGGTTAGTTCCTGCCGCTGCGACTAGGGTATTGTTGCCTTGTTGAGTTAGGGAAACATTACTAAATTCAGTTACGCCTGCGATCGCGGTAATAACTAGGGTGTCAGTACCAGCTAGGAAATCTACAATTGTATTGATAGCTGTTGGTAAAACACCTCGATCTCCCGCGAGGAAGAATTGATCGTTGCCCAGCCCCCCAAACAAATTGCTGCCTCCTCGACCAGCCAGCAGGATATCATTGCCATCATTGCCAAAGAGGAAGTCATTAACTCCAGCAACTAGCAAGTCATCACCATCGCCGCCATAGAGTCGGTTGCTACCTGTGCCACCCGAAGCATCAATCAAATCATCTCCTTCTTTGCCAAATAGGCGATCGCCCGATAGCGCAAATAAAGTATCAGCATCTTTACCTGAGTAAATGCGATTCAGTCCCGAGGTTTTAACTTGAACCAAATCTAGTCCATCTCCAGTAAAGACAACTTGGCTGCCATTTGCCACAAACACGTCATTAGTAGAAGTACCTACCTTAAGATCGCCACCAACTTGTTCTGTTGCCACAACGTTAATCGTGACCGTAGTCTCAGCAGACTTTGCCCCAAAGTTATTTTCCGCAATATATGTAAAGCTATCGACACCGCTAAAGTTAGGCTCGGGACTATAGCTAAATGAGCCGTCCAGATTAGCAGTCAATGCACCTTGGGTTGGTAGGTTAATCACCAAAGCTATAACCGAACTAGAGTTAGGGCTGACATCATTAGCTAATACTCCAGGTGGGGCAATATTTAGAACTGTATCCTCATTAACTGAGAAAGTATCAGCTACGGTAGTGGGCGGGATCGCGGGAAGATTGAACCTAGCCACGCTTGGATCGTGATCGCTGATTTGGTCGAAGAACTCGGAGTTAATATTCAGGACATCGAAGGCATCAAGCTTAGAAATCAGAGAATTACTAACTAGGATTTGATCCAATACCTGAGCATTCCCTTGGAAATTATAGGTATAACGCTCATTGGCAGGAAGAGTAGTTAACAAGCTTGTTAAGACTGGAGTTCCAACCCCATTAGGTACCCCACGCAACACATTAGTTGGCTCTGAAAACTCAAAATCATTAATGTCACCAAGTACCACAATATTGGCATTGGGATTAATCGCTAAAGCACTATCGACAAAATCATTGATAATCTGTGCCTGTTGCAGACGTTGGGTTTCAGAGAATACCAAGGGCGACTGAGTTGGACCAGATAGAGGCTGATCGCCACCTTTAGAATTTAAGTGATTACTGACAACAATTACTTGCCGACCGTTAAATAAGAACTCACCCACTAAAGGTTTGCGGCTAGCGTTAAAGGCGGCACCATCGGCAAGATTACTATCCTGCAAGCGACCGGGACTAAGGGTAGTTTCCAGATTGCCGTTATTGTTAACCACACCTGTAGCATTGGTAGCTGTTCCACCCGCGCGATCGACAAAGGTTACACGACTGGGATTGAACAGGAAGCCTACGCGAATGTTGCCACCGGGTTGACCACCATCTTGGTTATTCTCAGGATTAATCTGGCGGAACTGATAGGTTGGTCCACCTGCGGCGGCGATCGCACTAATTAAAAGATTATAAGTAGTCGTCGCATCAACTACACCGTTATTAGTAGCGCCGTTATTATCCTGAACTTCCTCGATGGAAAGAATATCAGGAGATCTAAGATTATTAACGATTTGACCCGCCAAAGCTGGAAATACAGTGTCACTCGGGTCGAGGTTTTCGACATTAAATGCGCCAATAGTTAGTTGATTAGCAGTGCCAACTAGAGGTGTAACTTCTCTAGTTAAGGGGTTGGATAATACCGTAGGTAAAGCTGTAACTTGAATCTCAAAGTTATTAAAGTTATAAGATACAACGCCCTGAATGGTACTAAGAGTGCCGCCCACATTAATATTGGGGTTTGTCGCAATGCCTGCTAGATCGTCATCAATCTGAATTCGCTCTGGGTTAAAGTCACCAGGGCTTGCAACAATTCCACCACGAGCTGTACGCCCTGTAGCTCCATCACCATTATCGGCTAGGACAAAAATCTCGCCAAAGCCATTAGTCGGGCTAACTGCTACAGGGTTATTAATTTGAACCAGAGTCCCTTCTAAACTTTCAAAGAAGTCTAAGCCAGAGGTCGTAGGGTCAAATACCGCACTTAACTCAATACTGGGTCCTAGTTGACCGCGCAGTTCGCCCACGGGGAAATTAGCACTACTAACATTTACATAAGCCCTACCCGCTTGAAACTCAGTTAACTGTGCTGCATCAAGGGTAAACGTACCAGTGAAGTTAGTATTAATTCCCGTGGTTCCCGTTACTGTCAGATCTCCTAAAACCGTACCAAAAGTTCGAGCCGCTCCTAAATTGAGATTAATAGAAGTGCGATCGCTAGTTAAGCCCGAATAGGAACCTGCGATCGTGACTTGATTGCCATTAAATCTGTAGGTAAAGTTGCCAGTAGCGGCGGTATTAGGCGTAAGGTTGGGCTGTTGAATCTCAGACAACAAGGCTGATGCCGAGATATTTTGCAGAGTTTGAATTACGGGTGTAGGTTGAATGCTTTGAGTCGGGATTGCCCTTCCACCCGCACCGATGATTGTAGGTGTAATTCTGCCAAGGGAAGCGATCGCTGTAATCGCTAAAGGATTTGCCGTATTACCACCAATCTGAGTAGTTGTCAGGTTTTCGGGATTATTACCAGGACGGAATTCGCTAACGGTTCCAGAGACTTGGAGTGATGTACCAATAGTTACAAGAGCCGCATTAGGAGCCGAACTGGTAAATACAAAGATACCTTCCGAAGTGGAATCGCTGCTATCAGGGGTGGGGTCTTGGAGGTAGAAACCATTGGTCGCGAGGGCTGTAACAATACCGCGGGTGGTAACTGCTTGTCCTTCTAAAGGCGATCGCTGTCTGGCTCCTTGAATATCACTAATCCGAGTTGGCACATTAATTTCAAAGACAGTGACGGTATTACTCGCTTCACTGGCGGTAACAAGCAGGGGTTTACCAGTGGGGCTATCAGTTGCAGAAATAAAGGCTAGTCCTTCCGTTGCTCGATCTTCAGGAGTATTAATGTATTGGATGAATACAGGCTGAGTTGGATCGGTAATTTCGTAAACGATTACATCACCCACGCGCT
>CAZLKI010000150.1:3141-7205 GCA_964560035.1 uncultured Synechococcus sp. | reverse complement strand
GTCTACTGACTTGCAAATGCTTTCTTGCTAATCGCTTAATTGCTTTTCTGCGATTGGCTGAACCCTTTTTACGCTTAGAAACTTTGCGCTGTAGCTTTTTAAGTTTACGTTCCGACTTTCTAAGGTATCTGGGATTTTCAACTGTCTGACCATTGGAATCAGTATAGAAATGGTTTAATCCAATAGGACTTACGCACTCAAAGTTATAGAAACTTAGTGTGAGGGAGTTTGAGGGCGAAGCCCTCGATTGGGGCTGTGCCCCAAACCCACTTTAAATATAGGTTTTCTTTTTACGCTGCGTAAGTCCTAATTAAAATAAATAATTCAATATGGTAAATTGTAAGCCTTCATAAACGGCGGAAATACCTAAGATAATCACCATGACTAACGAGCCTAAATATTCCAGCCAAAATGATGATAGCACCCGTTTACCACCTCAAAATATTGAAGCAGAAGAGGCAATTTTAGGCGGGATTTTACTCGATCCCGAAGCAATTTCTAGAGTTATGGATACCTTGCGTCCAGAAATGTTTTATGTCGGGGCGCACCAAGAAATATTTCGAGCCTGTTTAATGCTACATAATCAATCTCGTCCGACCGATATGATGAGTGTGGCAACTTGGTTGGGCGATCGCGATTTACTCGAAAAAATTGGCGGACAAAGCAAAATCGTCCAACTATGCGATCGCACCATCAGTGCCGTAAATATTGATTATTATGCTCAATTGGTAGGGGAAAAATTTACAAGGCGGAAACTTGCTGAAGCAGGAAGAGAGACAGTAGCCATTAGTTTTAATACCGAGCTTGAATTACCCCAAATGTTAGACCAAGCCGAGCAGAAAATCTTTGCTGTCACCCAATCGCGCAAACAACAGGGTTTAACTGCGGCGGGAGATGTACTGACAAATGCGTGGTTTGAACTGGAAAAGCGATTTAATAATTTAGGCTCTGGGGAAACAAATTTACCCGGATTAGCAACAGGTTTTTACGATCTTGATGCGATGACTCAAGGCTTTCAGCGATCGGATTTGATTATTATTGCGGGTCGTCCTTCGATTGGTAAAACCGCTTTTAGTTTGGGGATTGCTTATAATATGGCGCAGTTACATCGGTTACCCGTGGCTGTTTTTAGCTTAGAAATGTCTAAAGAACAGTTAGTCTATCGACTTTTGGCAAATGAAGCCCGCATTGAAAGTAGTCGCTTGCGATCGGGAAACGTCAGTGAAAATGAATGGGCGGGAATCGGGAATGCAATCAGTCGACTTTCCGAAATGCCTTTATATATCGATGATACGGCGAATCCCACTGTAAATGAACTGAGATCCAAAGCTCGCCGCTTGCAATCTGAAAAAGGCGGAACTTTAGGCTTAATTCTAATTGATTACTTGCAATTAATGGAAGGTGGAAGTGATAACCGCGTTCAAGAATTATCCAAAATTACGCGATCGCTCAAAGGATTGGCAAGAGAATTATCAGTTCCAGTCATTGCCCTATCTCAATTAAGTCGAGGCGTAGAAGCCAGAACCAATAAGCGTCCCATGCTCTCTGACCTCAGAGAAAGTGGAAGTATTGAACAAGACGCGGATTTAGTGATTAACTTATATAGAGATGAGTATTACAATCCCGATACTCCCGATCGCGGCATCGCCGAAATTATTATTGCCAAACATCGGAATGGACCTACAGGCACAGTCAAACTTTTATTTGAACCACAATTCACTAAATTTAAGAACTTAACTTCATCTAAATAATCAATATCTAAAAAAATTAAGAACTAAAAAACTAGAGCTGGCGGTACTTATTTTGATACCGAAGTCTGGTTCCACTCCACAGTAATTTTTCTCTTAATGCCTGATAAAAGGAATAATTTTCGCGTAAAATTACAAACCTAGCTCGATGGGTAGCCATAGCGATATCTACTCTCTGTCCAGATAAAACCGAACTCGCCAAAACTCCATCTGTCCATAACTTTATGCTCGTATCATCGTTCAGGAGCCAAATACTAACCATCAGCTTAGGTGGTAAGACTATAGTGCGGCTAGATAAACTTAAAGGACAAATTGGTGTGACCACGATCGCCTCCATTCCGGGATGTAAAATTGGACCATTAGCCGCCACCACATAGGAAGTAGAACCAGTTGGCGTAGCAATAATTAATCCGTCTCCATGATATTGATCTACAACTTCACCATCAATTTCGAGTTCTAAAGCAACCGTAGCCATGCGATCTGGAGATGCAGGTTTTACGCACATTTCGTTTAAGCTAAAAAAATACTGACTGGCTTCGGCATGACCTCCCACATTAACTACCTGAGCTTGGAGCATCATTCTAGTTTCAATTGCATAGCGATCGCCTAGCAGTCTTTCCCAAACCAGTTGCGTATCTTCAAACTCTTCAGAACCTTGGGTTAAAAATCCTAAATGTCCTCCTGTATTAATTGCCAAGATTGGGACTGACTGTGCTGCTAAATACCTTGCTGCGCCCAGAGTCGATCCATCACCTCCCAAAACCAATGCCAAATCGATATCGCGCATCGACTCAATAAATACAGGATAGGGATTATCATAAGCTCCACTAGGTCCCATTAGTACATGACATCCCAACGCTTCCAGTTCTCGGCTACAACGCTCTGCCCAACTATGACTGACAGCATTATTAGATTTGTAGGCGATGATGACTTTATGCAGTTTCACAAGTTTTATTGTCGATTTAATTGAGTTAACAGTACCAACTTTTTGATGTTTTAGAGCGATCGCCTTTAGTAAAATCACGCTCATGGCGATCTTAAAAATTTAATATTTATTTAATATTTAATATATAGATGCAATCTATAAAAAACTTTTCATACATAGACAAAAATCTATAATTTGAAAAATTAAAAGACTAATAAATACTTAACAAAGTTTAATAATATATATATCGATATATAAGGAGTGAAACTCACTGTGATAACACAATTTCCGTGGCTGACTACCATTGTCTTACTACCACTTATGGCTTCGTTCGCGATCCCATTGATTCCAGATAAGTATAGTAAGTTTGTCCGTTGGTATGCATTGGGTGTTGGGCTTACAGACTTTGGGCTGATGATTTATGCATTTTGGCAAAACTATAACCCCAGTGATTCTAGCTTTCAGCTTGCCGAAAAGTATGCATGGGTACCGCAAATAGGCTTAAATTGGTCAGTTTCGGTGGATGGGCTATCAGTTCCTCTGGTGTTACTAGCGGGTCTAGTTACAACTTTGGCAATTCTGTCGGCGTGGCAGGTCGATCGCAAGCCCAAATTATTTTACTTTTTAATTCTGCTTCTTTACTCTGCCCAAGTTGGCGTATTTATGGCGCAAGATGCTCTTCTTCTCTTCATCATGTGGGAGCTAGAACTCGTGCCAGTTTATCTGTTGATTTCGATTTGGGGTGGTCAAAACCGCCGCTATGCTGCCACTAAATTTTTACTCTATACGGCTGGAGCTTCTATATTTATCTTGATAGCAGCTTTGGGTATGGCTTTTTATGGCAATAATGTTACCTTCGATCTAGTCGAGTTAGGCATGAAAGACTATCCATTGAGTTTAGAGTTGCTACTCTATGCGGGTTTATTAATTGCTTTTGGGGTCAAACTGGCAATTTTTCCTATGCACACTTGGCTGCCTGATGCCCACGGTGAAGCTTCTGCCCCTGTATCGATGATTTTAGCGGGTGTATTGTTAAAGATGGGTGGCTATGGCTTAATTCGCTTTAACCTGCAAATGTTGCCCGATGCCCATGTATATTTTGCGCCTATTATTGCCATCCTTGGAGTGGTGAATATTATTTACGGCGGGTTAAATTCCTTTGCCCAACCCAATATGAAGCGGCGTTTGGCTTATTCTTCGGTTTCTCATATGGGATTCGTGCTACTGGGCATCGCTTCGTTTACAGATTTAGGGATTAATGGTGCCTTGTTGCAGATGATTTCTCACGGGTTAATCGCGGCTCTATTATTTTTCTTAGCTGGAGTAACCTACGATCGCACGCACACGCTAATTTTGAGCGAAATGGGAGAAATCGGAAAACTAATGCCTAA
>CAZLKI010000150.1:899-3041 GCA_964560035.1 uncultured Synechococcus sp. | reverse complement strand
CGCTTCCCGCCGATGTGATTTTTACCGATGCTAAACCTCGCGAACTGGCGATCGCCTTTGCATTTTTACTACCTGTAATTGGGATTGGGCTTTATCCTAAATTAGTAACCCAAGTTTACGATGTCAAAACTGTGGCATTGAATACTCAAATAAAAGAGTCTTACACTCAAATTTCCCAAACAAAAGGAGATGTCTATGCTAAAGGATTTTGGGCACCAAGAGTTTCTGAGTCAGATTTAAGTCCATCTTTGGCAGTGATTAAGTAAATTCTATTCTGTATATAAGCCGAGGGAAAAAGGCGTAATTGCTAATGTTCCATTCCTGTCTAAGTATAGATTTTAAGTATGGACTTATCTGTCTAGAATAATTATTTCCATAGGGTTTCTAAGTTATGCTGTTATCTTTGAAACCCTATTTTTAGATTACCTTAGAGAAATTTTTAAAATTTTTGTCCTGTAATTAGGGTTTATTGTTAAATAGTGAGAACCGATCGAAGTTTGTAAACACTCTGTAAAGTTTATTGGAAAGTTAACAACCATCTGCCACAATCAATTACGATCGCTATATATAAAAAATTAATTAATAAAATCTTTATGAACATTGCTGTTGTGGGGTTAAGTCACAAAACGGCGACTGTAGAAATACGGGAAAAGCTCAGTATTCCAGAAGCAAGAGTCGAATCAGCGATCACCCAGCTAAATAGTTTACCCAGTATAGAAGAGTGCGCTATTTTAAGTACCTGTAACCGCCTTGAGCTATATATAGTAACTAAGGATACTGAGAGTGGTATTAGAGAAATTACACAATTTTTATCAGAGTTTAGCCAACTACCTTTACAGTTTTTACGCCGTCATCTATTTATATTGCTCCGTCAAGATGCAGTCATGCATTTGTTACGAGTTGCAGCAGGACTAGATAGTTTGGTGTTGGGAGAAGGGCAAATCTTGGCACAGGTCAAACACACCCATCGTTTAGCACAACAGCATGGCGGTTCTGGACGTATTCTCAATCAATTATTTAAGCAAGCACTATCCGCAGGCAAAGATGTTCGGACTAAGACTGATATTGGGACTGGAGCGGTTTCAATTAGCTCCGCTGCTGTGGAATTAGCGCAGATGAAATTGCAAGCTCTCTCTAACCAAAGGGTGACAATCTTAGGGGCAGGTAAAATGTCTAAGTTGCTAGTCAAACATTTAATCTCTAAGGGGGCGACCAAAATTTCAATTGTCAATCGATCGATCGATCGCGCGCAGGATTTAGTTAACGAGTTTAGAACCGAAGGTGTAGATTTTCAGATTCATCCTTTCGATCATCTTTGTTCCTGTGTGGGAATTTCGGATTTAGTTTTTACCAGTACTGCTTCCACCGAAGTTTTATTATCTCGGCAACATTTAGAAGCGTTTATGCCCAATCATCCGGGCTTGATGTTAGTGGATATTTCGGTACCTCGGAACGTGCACGCTAATGTTAGTGAATTGTCCAATGTTAATGCTTTTAATGTCGATGATTTGGAAGCAGTAGTGGCAGGAAATCAAGAAAGTCGCCGCCAGATGGCTGTACAAGCAGAAGTTTTGTTAGAGGAATGTTTTTTGGATTTTGATGCGTGGTGGCGATCGCTCGATACAGTTCCGACGATTAACAAACTCAGACAAAAAATGGAAGTCATCCGCGAACAAGAATTAGAAAAAGCTCTATCTCGACTTGGTAGTGAATTTGCCGAAAAGCACCAAGATGTAATTGAAAATCTGACCCGCGGCATCATCAATAAAATTCTCCATGACCCCATGGTACAACTACGGGCACAGCAGGATATCGAAGCGCGTAAACGGGCAATGCAAACCTTACAGATGCTATTTGATTTGGATTCGGGCAATAAACAGACGATCTAATTACTTCCTAGAATTAGTTCCTAGAATTAACTGCCAATATTCAAGCGATCGCCCTGTCGTAAAATCCCATCACCTAAATCGCTAATTTTAGTATTTACTGTGAGTCGATAAAAATGATTGAATTGCGATCGCTCTGCCCAAGATGGTAAAAGTTCTTGCCGTTTTTGGCTGAATATTTTTTGAAAGTTGGGATAAACTGCTCCAGTTTCAGGATTTCTGGTCGGCACCACACATCTGGCACAGGGATTAACAC
>CAZLKI010000150.1:0-889 GCA_964560035.1 uncultured Synechococcus sp. | reverse complement strand
TTTTTGAATTTTATCGGTTCATTTTTAAGGGCGAATAACCGATCTTCCCCAAATGCCTTTACCCCAGCAAGCTCCAAATTAGTCCGAAACCGCAGGCGAATTTCTGCAAGGCTCAGATCTGGATACCAAGATCGAATCATCTCTATGGTGGCAGTGCTGGTAATCGTGGGCGCGGGAGAATCCGTATCGTCGGGAAATCCCATTTCTGGGTTTTGGACAAGTTTCACACTAAATCCAAAAAACTCACTCATCCACACTTCAAAATCTTCCCAATCTGAATCCTTACTTAAATCAAAGTCATAATCAGCATCTTGTCCTTGCACTTGAATATTTACGATTTGAGCTTTTAAATCGAACTGCGATCGCAATAGATGGATCTGAGGATACCGTTTGGCATTGACAAATTTCCCCGTACTATCAATCATGGCAAAAGTGCGATCGCCCTGCAAAGCTCCACTGGGTAAGACTTTAATCTCAGGTACTTCCACTCTGTCTAAAGATTTGATGGGATAGATAAAAATCTTATCAAGGTAGGGCATTACTTCCGTAACCACTAATTAAAACTTTTCGCCAATACCAAAGCTAAACTGCGTGCCCCCGTTAGTTGCCAAACCATAATCAATGCGAATATTACCTAAAGGCGACTGCACCCGTAATCCCAAACCATAGCCGCCGCCACTTCCGGGTTTGTCTCTGATTCCCGCAGGATTACCCGGCACGGTATTACCACTTCCAAGATCGGTACCATATTCCGCAAATAAAACGCCGCCAATAATTGCAAATATCGGAAATCTATACTCTGCTGAGACTAAAGCAAAGCTACGACCAGTACCGATTCTACCTTCATCCCAGCCTCGAATCGAATTACTGCCTCCCAATCTAAATGCCT
>CAZLKI010000149.1:3731-7226 GCA_964560035.1 uncultured Synechococcus sp. | reverse complement strand
GTTCGATCGGCACGTTTTGTCCGAACTTCCACATTTCCTGTAACTAAAAGTAATAACTCTCTACAGGTATCTCCCGCTTCCGTAATCAGTTCATGTTCTTGAAAAGATTTAATATACGAGCGTTCAGCCAATATAATTAAAGTCTCATAATCGACGGATTGGAAAAAGTCACTATTAAACAGATAAGTCACCCTTTCTAAAATTGGAAATTGCTCGAGAGTTGCAGGGCGATCGCTGGTAAAGATTAAATCCACTACTTGTTGAACTAATGGCTGATTACTAGATATTTGCCCCGCCCAAGACTGACTAAGGGAAAAATTAAGATTTTGTAAAATATATAGACTCACAGACTGAATCAGTGGATTGGAATCCGCCAATAAAGACTCAATACTATTAACTACTGCCAGTACAGGGATATCTAAAGAACAAACTGCATTATCTTTAGGCTGGGACAAGAGGGTAAGAATAGATTGGGGAAGACGTTGATGCCATTCAGATTGAGAATTACTTAGGATATCTTGCAATACGTTAGAAGAAAGACTTCCTAAAAGTTCGGCTATTTCACTTCCTTCTTTTTCTCCTAAATCAGCGATCGCTTCGAGTAATGCCCGCACAAATACTTTCTTTTTACGATAGACCATCTCTAACAATAAAGCTACTACGGCTTGATGATCGAGTAAAAAAGCTTGCTTAAAACTGTGGGAATAAGTTATGAGTTGACGCAATCGCTCAATGTAAAAGTAGGATTTTTGTTTAACCGAGGCTTCGCGATCGAATCCTTGCATAATTTCCACCTCTTCTGCTGGACTGATACTATAGGATTTAGCTATTTTTTCCATAGTAATTACGTTCAAATCTGGAAGTTGCATCAATCGCTCTAGTGCCTTACGGTAACCAGAAATTCTGACTAAATTTTCTAAATTTCTCTTCAGAGTCGGATCGAGGAGGGTTGGGTCTTCTACTCCCAATTCTTCGGAAAGGTTAAGGTGTTCGCTATCAGAAATATCGAGTTCGATACGAAGTTGCCGAAGTACATCCAAACTACTAGATGTATCAACATAGCCCTCTTCTAAAGCTTCACGCAATACCCCTTTATATGCTTCATAGCGTTTTTGTTTGGTAAATCCGGGCAGTACTTTTGCTAATACATAAACTTCATGGGGGTTGAGGTCTTCAATATCTCTACCGCTAAAATATTGTTGGAGCGGAAAGTCCATCTTAATTAACTGCTTGCGAAATCTTCCTGCTAGTCCCTCTTTAGCGTACAAGTCTGGGTTCCGTTTGATCGTGTGATAAAGCCATAGAGTACTAACTAAAACAATAATTAGATCGAATGTTTCCTGTAAAAAATTAGGGAGTAATCGGATAAAAGGACGACCACCAAACAGAAAAAATAGATTAAAAGCGATATAAGTGCATACACTAAATAGATGGTGCTGGACCATTACTCTAGAGGTTTTGATTTTATTTAAACGCAAATAGTTATGATAGATGCGTTCGGCTAGGATACCGAGGGCATAACCCAAACCTGTAAATATGCCTAAGGTTAAAGGAACTGCTAATAATTTAGGAATAGCGATCGCTTTACCATACAAATAAAACCCCGGAGACATTAAAGTCTGCCATGAGTTTCCTTCCATTGCCCATGCCCCAGAAAAATAATAATCCCAGTTCCCCGCATAGAGATAGTAATAAAAGAAATAGCCAACTACTAAACCTAAATAGCAATAGTAAAGAATTTTTGATTCAGGGTTCTCAATGCTATCCCAATACGATCGCTCTGAGTCAATATCTATACAAGGATTCTGACAGGCAACACAGGCACTTTGTTCTTTCCCATCCGCGATCGTCCGACACATAGACTGCGTAATTCGAGATTCGCTCATATGCGCCTTGCTTGCCAGTAATGCCCCGGTTCGGCATAAACTTTTTGCACTGGTGCCATAGGACAGAAATAATTACACCAAGTTTTTCCACCATACAGATAGCCTACTGTGACAGCCGCGACAATTGTGCCTAGTAACCATAGCCCTAGAGCGATAGAATCTCCATTCACAAATAGGATGCGAAAACATAATCCAATAAAAAATAGCCCGAACTGGACATAGAAATAATTTTTACCGAGCCACGAATCCTTCTGCACCTTAGGGATTTCATAGCGAATCTTGCCAGACTTACTATCTTCTCTTTTAATTTGTCTTTGCCAGCCCAAAGCACGGGGAATTTGCGATAAAAAGGAAAGTGGACAAACCCGTCGCCAGAGTTCATGTCCAAATACTAAAAGCACAAAAATAGCACTGGGAACTATTAATCCCCAAAACACTGGAGCGCCCATAGCGTAAGGTTCTAACTGGAGGCAAGCAGATTGCACTTGAATACATTCTTCAGGTCTAATCCGAAATGGACTCCAAGTTTGCTCGGGTGAAGTAATTAAGGGAGAAATTGGATCGTAGAATAGAGAAGCAATTAATAACAGCCAACCACAGGTCAGAACCCAACGGACTTTCCGCATTTGCTGTTCAGATATGTTTGATGACATTTTTCTATACCTACAATAAGAAAACTAAGGGCAATATGAAGGCGAATAAATTCAGTTAAAACCCTCTACAAAAATTCAATATACAGCTTTGTTTTAGGGCTTTGAGAATTTTTCAAGTTATATGATCTAAAAAAGCCCCCTAAATTTGTCAACTCTGGGGGGATAAATTACATAAATTTTTGGGCTACTATTCTGTATCATCATGGGCAAAACGACGATAGAGATAATCTAGAGCATAGTTCCGCAGTTCGTAATATTCTGGGTCTTCCATAATGCGGGTGCGATTACGGGGGCGGGAAAAATGAATATCTATAACTTCACCAATGTAAGCGGCTGGTCCGTTCGTCATCATGACAATGCGATCGGCTAGAAATAATGCCTCATCTATATCATGGGTAATCATCAGGACAGTGCAACGATAGTCGTTCCAAATTTTTAGTAATTCTTCTTGCAACTCTTCTTTGGTAATTGCATCTAATGCGCCAAAGGGTTCATCAAGAATAAGAACTTGGGGACGGATTGCTAAGGCGCGGGCGATCGCTACCCGTTGTTTCATCCCACCAGATAGTTGGGTGGGGGTTTTATCCGCCGCTTCGGTTAGCCCTACCATTGCTAGGTGATCGTGGACGATCTTGTTCTTTTCAGCTTTTGACTTTTTGGGAAAAACCGAATCCACACCCAAATAGATATTCTCAAAGGCACTTAACCAAGGCAGTAAAGCATAATTTTGAAATACCATCATCCGATCGGGACCTGGTTCGGAAATGCGCTTAGATTGCAGTTTCACCTCTCCTTCTGTCGGCTTATTAAAACCCGAAACCATATTCAGAAGGGTGGATTTGCCACAACCAGAGTGACCAATCAAGCAGATAAATTCACCTTCGTATACCGTGAGATTTACATCTTTGAGCACAGTATAACCCTCTGGTTGCGAAGTGGGATAGACCTTTGAAACA
>CAZLKI010000149.1:0-3631 GCA_964560035.1 uncultured Synechococcus sp. | reverse complement strand
AACATTCCCAGTTCCCTTGCGGCGGTACTAAATGCGGAGACATTACAGATTCGCTCCAAAATCTCTACCCAATTACGTGGGAATGGCACCGTTGCCCATCTTGCCATTTGGGTCATAATCCAAAGCTGCTCAGTTCGGCTAGGACGATTCAGTCCAGTACCGTGAAACTCATGGTGGGCATATTGTCTGAGCGGTCGATCGATGGAACAAGTATACAAATCGGGATTACCAATATTAATATATTCAGGATCGGTATCTACATATTCAGGACGACAAAGAATTTGACGAATCTCTTCGGCATTACTATTGTCCGCACAGTATTGACAAGCTTCCAATAGAGCTTTGATCAAAGCCAAATGCGTGTTGGGATATGCCAAAGCCCAGTCTTCTCTCACGCCCAAAACTTTCCCTGGATGACCTAACCAGATTTCCAAATCTGTCGCAATTGTATAGCCAATTCCTTCGGTGGCAGCTCGAATATTCCAAGGTTCGCCTACGCAGTAGCCATCAATATTTCCTGCCTTCAGATTGGCGACCATTTGGGCGGGTGGGATTGTGGTGAGATTGACATCACGATCGGGATGAATACCGCCTGCTGCTAGCCAATAACGTAATAGTAAGTTATGTAATGAAGATGGATGCACCATGCCTAGGGTATGAATGCGATCGGTTGATTGCAATAAAGACTTCTTAAAATCAGCAAGGGAAAATACACCTTGATCGTAAAACTTCTTGCCAAGAGTGATGCCATTCCCATTGCGAGTCATGGTAAGGGAAGTGGTCATGGGAACTGGTTTACCATCTCTACCCCCAAGGGTCAGCCACAAAGGCATTCCCGCAGGGACTTGAGCCGCATCAAGATAACCCCTAACTAAATCGTCAGTAATTCCCCGCCAGCTTGGTTCCCGTACCAATTTGACTTCATCTAAACCATGCTTTGTGAAAAATCCTTTTTCTTTGGCAATGACTAAGGGCGCACAGGCAGTCAGAGGGACGAAGCCAATTTCTAGGTTGACTTTCTCTAAGCCATACCTTGCTGTGACAGTGTTGCTTCTTGCCTTTAGCTTCTTATCTTTTTTCTGTTGATTGAGAAAATAGATAATCTCACTACGCATACTGTAATAACTAGGATGATTCACTACTTCCAAACGGTGACGTGGACGCGGAATATTCACATCCATGATCTGCCCAATATGGGATTCTGGTCCATTGGTGAGCATAACCACGCGATCGCTCAAAAGTAAAGCTTCATCTACATCATGGGTGACCATAATCGCCGTGACATGACTCTCTTCGCAGATTTCCATCAACTTCTCTTGCAGATTACCCCTAGTTAAAGCATCCAAGGCTCCGAATGGTTCATCGAGTAAAAGTAATTTGGGTTTAATTGATAAAGCGCGGGCGATCGCTACCCGTTGTTTCATCCCACCAGAAAGCTGCCCGGGAGTTTTATCCGCAGCATGACTCAAGCCCACCATGTTTATATTGTGGTCGATAATGCTTTCCTGTTCGGCTTTAGGCAGATAGCTTAAAACCTGTTCTACGGCAAGAGCGATATTTTGACGAACTGTGAGCCAAGGTAGTAGAGAGTAATTTTGAAAAACCACCATGCGTTCAGGATCGGGGCTTGTGATTCTTTCATCTTCTAGCATCACTATTCCTTCAGTGGGTAAATCTAGCCCTGCCACTATATTCAGAAGCGTAGATTTGCCACAACCAGAGTGTCCGATTAAAGAAATGAACTCTCCTTTCTTGACTTCTAGACTAATATCTTTAAGAGCAAAATAGGTTCCACCGTTAGAGAGAGGAAAAATTTTATCAATGCGATCGACAGAAACAAATTCAGCCATAGTTTTGTAGGTTAGAGGTTGAATAAAAAGTTGTTGAATAAAAAGTTATTGTTCTTTAGCAATTAAAGCTTGCAGTTTTGCCATCAGCTTATCTAGGATCAAGCCAACAGAGCCAATATAGAAGAGCGCTAAAATCACTTCGCTCACGTCGCCATTAGTATAGGCATTCCAGATAAAGAAGCCGATACCGACAATACCTGACATCACGATTTCGGCAGCAATAATTGCCAACCAAGCCAAGCCGATCGCAATTCTTAAACCTGTAAAAATATAAGGAAGAGCCGAAGGAATGAGAATCTTAAAGAAGAACTTGGAACGTGATAGTTTCAATACCCTAGATACATTACGATAATCTTGGGGGATTTGCTGAACTCCAACGGCAGTATTAATGAGAATGGGCCAAATTGCCGTAATAAAGATGACAAATAAAGCGGCAGGTTCATTCTTTTGTAATGCAGCTAGAGCAATTGGAACCCATGCTAGGGGAGGGACTGTGCGTAAAAATTGGAAGATTGGATCGAGCGCCTTCGACATCACTTTACTGGTTCCCACAAGAATACCTAAAGCAATTCCCACGATCGCAGCTAAGGTATAGCCTATTGCCACCCGTTGCAAACTTGCAAGCACCTGCCAAAACAAGCCTTTATCAGTACCACCTTTATCATAAAAAGGATAAAGAATGAGAATCCAAGTCTCTTGCACAACTTTAATTGGTCCTGGCAATACTGCGCCCGGAGTCATAGAAAATAGTTGCCAAATTACTAAGAAAATAGCGATCGCCACCATAGGAGGAACAATATTTGGTAATATCTTCTGGATTTGCTTACCCACTACACCTTGGAAAGAATTTGTGTTTGGTCGGCGTTGAACTGCTGTCATATAGATCTCTCTATTAAATACTTTATTAAAAGATTTGAATAAACTAAAGTTAATATCTTTTGCCCCTCTCCGTCAAGAAGAAGGGCAATGTGTCACGTTTAGATACTTACTTTTTTAATCTTTAAGCTTTTTAGGTAGGCTTTAGGATTATTTGGATCGAATTTAACCCCATCAAAGAAGGTTTCTACGCCTCGAGAAGTACTCTTGGGAATATCACGAGCAGAAACACCCAACTCCTTAGCCGCTTCGCGCCATAGATCTTCACGATTTACTTTACTAATCATGCCCTTAGCCTTATCTAAAGTATCGGGAGGTAAGAATCCCCAGCGTACGCTTTCGGTGAGGAACCAAAGGTCGTGGCTTCTGTAGGGATAGGAAACACTACCCCTGCCATCCTTCCAATAATAAGCAGCCATAGATTTATCATCAAGCCTTCTGCCATCACCTTTATCATACTTGCCTAAAAATGGTCCTTCCAAAACATTGACAGGCACGTTGAAGTACTCACGCTTTGCACAAATTTCGGCCAATTCTTTACGATTACTAAAGTTGTCACACCACTGCTGTGCTTCCATAAGTGCCTTGAGGATTGCCTTTGTCGCTTTAGGATTTTTATCAACCCAATCAGCACGGATAGCTAAATATTCTTCAGGGTGATTTTTCCAAATCTCGGCGGTCAAAGCTGCTAGAAAACCAACTTTATCTGTCACAATACGGTAGGGCCAAGGATCTCCAGTACTGAAGGCATCCATCGTGCCAGTTTTCATGTTTGCCACAGTTTGAGCAGCAGGAACAGTTAATAGTTCTACATCCGTATCGGGGTTCACTCCTCCAGCTGCTAACCAGTAGCGAATCCAAAAATCTTGATTAGCTTGGGGGAAGGTATAGGCAGCCTTGAATCT
>CAZLKI010000148.1:0-7236 GCA_964560035.1 uncultured Synechococcus sp. | reverse complement strand
CTGATATTCCTGTGATTTTTTTGACAAACTATGGTGAATTATCAGATTTACAGACATCGATTTTCTTAAGTGATGTGGGCGATCGCCTCCAATCTAGCCAAAGGATTAAACAGCTAAAACAACAAAATTTAGAATTAACAAATCAATTTCAAAAAGCTAGAGACACTGCCGAGTTGGCTCTTAAAGCTAAAAGTGAGTTTTTAACCCGTATTAGCTACGAACTTCGCAGTCCTCTAAATGCAATTTTAGGATTTTCCCAGTTAATGATTTGGGACAAATTGCTAACAACAGAGCAACGTGGATATATAGAGATCATCTATGAAGGCGGCAAACATCTTTTATCCCTAATTAATGACATCTTAGAAATGTCTAAAATTGAGTCGCATCAGATGGAAGTAGATAAGAAAGTATTCGTTTTACGCGAAATGATCAATGATTTAAAACATATTTTTAACCCCAAAGCCGAGAAAAAAAACCTCAACCTAATACTTAAAATTGCCGAAGAAGTGCCAGTTTGTCTGCAATCTGACGAGATCAAGGTCAGACAAATATTAGTAAATATTTTAAATAATTCGATCGAGCTTACACAAAGAGGCAGTATTACTCTCAACACATTCCTTGGTTCGGATATTTTGACTGAAAAATTACATTTGATCTTTGAAATCGAAGACACTGGAGCGGGAATTACCCGTATAGAAATAGATGAAATCTTTGAACCCTTTGGACAGAGAGGATCTGGAGAGAAAACTGGTTTAAGTCTTTCGATTAGTAAGCATTTTGCCCAACTATTGGGAGGAGAGCTAAAAGTTGCGAGTGAGTTAGGAGAAGGAACAACCTTTACGCTTAGTATCCCTGTGGAAATTCCTTATAATTCGGCAGCTAGTTATGCGGGCGATCGCTTTGTAAAACTTGAGAATCATAAAACTGAGTCAGACTTGAGCATATTACTGGCTGAGGATAGTTTTGTCGATCAAAAAGTCTTGGTTAGAATCTTAAATAAAATGGGTTATGCCGTTGATGTGGCAGGGGACGGTTTGGAAGTATTAGCAGCTTTAGAACAGAAGTTTTATAACATCATTCTTATGGATGTACAAATGCCGAATATGGATGGGATTGAAACAACTAAAGAGATTTTGCAAAGATTTGGAGTTGAATCACCCATAATTATCGCCTTAACAGCCGCCGTAATGCCAGAAGATCGCAGTCGGTGCTTGAATGCAGGTATGCACGATTACATGACTAAACCTATACGTCCTAAGCAGCTAAAGGCGGTTTTGGATCACTGGGAACAGAAGTTGGCTCAAACTTAATCAGGGTTTTAATCTAAATTTTTATTTGAACTAACTGAATTTAAGGAGACTAAAAACCTAAAGTTTTGTCTATGGGTAACTTTTTTCAAATCGATTAATTGTTAGCGTTACTAAGAAACTCTAAAATTATAATTAAGGTAATAAAATGAGCAGCAATGAATCGCGTCTTCAGACAATTAGAGGAATTACAAATCGCCAAAAGGTCAGCCTTGATGCTCCAGGTCGGCTCGAAGATCTCTGGGCAAAGGATGTATTCAGTTTGAGTAAAATGCAGGCTAGTCTTCCTAAAGCTGTATTCAGATCGTTAAAAAAGACAATTCAAACTGGTGAAACTCTTGATGCTTCAATCGCCGATGTTGTGGCGATCGCCATGAAGGATTGGGCAACCTCAAAAGGTGCATTGTACTATGCTCACGTCTTTTATCCTTTGACTAATGCCACCGCCGAAAAGCATGACGGATTTATCTCGGTTCAAAGTGATGGTTCGGTAATTTCAGAATTATCGGGAAAATTGTTAGTTCAAGGTGAACCTGATGGGTCTTCATTCCCAAATGGCGGGATTCGTTCTACTTTTGAAGCAAGAGGCTATACCGCTTGGGATGTCACCAGTCCTGCCTATATTATGGAAACTGATAACGGCTCGACTCTTTGTATTCCTACAGTATTTGTGTCTTGGACGGGTGAAGCTTTAGATAAAAAGACTCCGCTTCTACGTTCCAATGCAGCTATGAATAAAGCGGCTACAAAAGTTTTAAAACTATTAGGAAATACTGAAATTGCACCCGTAAACTCAAGTTGTGGTGCCGAACAAGAATACTTTTTAGTAGATGCAAATTTTGCTAATAGCCGTCCCGATTTACTTTTAGCTGGTAGAACTCTATTTGGTAAAGCTGCGGCAAAAGGACAACAATTTGACGATCATTACTTTGGCGCAATTCCAGAACGAGTCCAAGTATTCATGCAAGATGTGGAAGAAAGAGCTTATAAGCTTGGTATACCTGCTAAAACCCGACATAACGAAGTTGCACCGGGTCAGTTTGAAATTGCACCATTTTTTGAAGCTGCCAATGTAGCAACAGATCACCAACAACTATTAATGACTTTGCTCCGAAATACTGCTAAAAAGCATGGATTTGTCTGTTTACTGCATGAGAAGCCCTTCAAAGGCATTAATGGATCGGGCAAACACGTTAACTGGTCGGTAGGCAACTCTACCCAAGGAAATCTTTTAGATCCAGGTGAAACACCGCATAGCAACGCTCAGTTTTTAGTATTTTGTGGGGCAGTAATTCGAGGTGTACATTTGTACGGTTCCCTATTGCGTGCCGCTATTGCGACAGCTAGTAACGATCATAGGTTGGGTGCAAATGAAGCTCCACCCGCGATTATGTCGGTATATCTGGGTTCGCAGTTAGAGGATGTGTTTGAGCAAATTAGTAAAGGCGATGTTACGGGCTCTAAGTCTAAGGGCATGATGAATATTGGAGTAGATACTTTACCTCAATTTCCTCGAGACCCTGGCGATCGCAATCGCACATCACCATTTGCCTTTACTGGAAACCGCTTTGAGTTTCGGGCAGTAGGATCGGGACAATCTGTAGCAGGTCCACTGGTAGCAATGAATACGATTTTGGCAGATTCCTTAAACTGGATGGCAGAGGCTTTAGAAGCTGAACTAGCTAAGGGAACGGAACTCAATGCTTCGATTCATTTGGTGTTAAAGCAGATAATGCATGAGCATGGGGCTGTAGTCTTTAATGGCAATGGTTATTCTGAAGAATGGCACAAACTGGCTGCGGAAAGAGGCTTACCCAATCTTCGCACTGCTGCCGATGCTTTACCCGTACTCAAGCAGCCTCATATTATTGAACTGTTTGAAAAAATGGGAGTCCTATCACCTGTAGAACTTGCAAGTCGATTTGAAACCTATACCGAGCAATATATTCTCTCGATCGAAGTAGAAGCAAAGTTAGTAATTAGTATGGCTAAAACTATTATTTATCCTGCCGCTATTACTTATTTGACTAGACTATCTGGAGCGATCGCTTCACTCAAGGAAATCGGAATTGACTTAGAAAAGGAAACTGCGGAAAAAGTTGCAGGTTTAGTTAAATCGATGATGGATACCGTAAGTAAATTGGATTCAGCTTTACATACCCATGATTTTGCCACCCCTGAAGAACATCTACAATATTCCGCTAAAACTATTCGCCCTTTAATGGATAATGTTAGAGATTTTGCCGATGGCTTAGAAGGTGAAGTTGCTGATGAACTCTGGACTCTACCTACTTATCAAGAGATGTTATTCATCAAATAAGATTCCGTTCTAAACTGAAAGAATTATTATAGGGGCTATGCCCCTTTTACTTTTAGGGTCTACTATCAAAAAACATCTTCCCTAGCATCATTAAAAAAGCCAAAACTTAAAGGCTGTTAGAATTAACACAATAATTTGAGTAACTCTTCTGCCTAATATTTTATCTTTCCTCTTTTTTATGATGAGGTTTCCATGATTCAAACCAGATCCCGTAATGACACAATCAGCGAAATAGAGCAAAGCGAAGATCGGAGTATTATCTATTCAGGTATTACTTGGGAGCAATTTAAGCTAATTCAAACAGGTTTTGCCAACTCTACAGGAGTTCGCCTTTTTTATTACCAAGGAACCATCGAAATCCTTATGCCTGGACGCGCTCATGAAACAGTTAGTCGATTTATCTGCATCTTATTAAGTATTTTTTGCCTAGAAAATGGGATCGAATTTGAACCTACAGGCTCCATGACTCAACAGCGCGAAGGTGAAGTTTCAGTTGAACCAGATGAATCTTACTGTTTTGGCATATCAAAGCCAATCCCCGATTTAGTAATCGAAGTAATATTTACCAGTGGCAATCCTAAAAAATTACAGCGTTACCAAGCCTTGGGGATTCCTGAAGTATGGTTTTGGCAAAATGGAGTGATTAGTCTATATCGGTTTTGTGGCGATCTCTATGAGGCAATTACCCAAAGCGAAATCCTCGAACTGGCGAATTTAGATATGGATTTATTGACACGCTGCGTCTTGATGGCGCAAAACTCTCGACTCGAAGCAGCTAAAACTTTTCGCGATGGGATTAGAAATTAGCATTTTCTTTTGGTGCCGAAGCGATCGCGCAGTAAATTTCTAGCAAATTTCTAGTATATTTCTAGTCAATACTTACTTGTGCTGGCATCCCGCCCGAAATTCTTTTACTACTACATCCATCCCAACCGAGTGCGAAGCTTTAAAGAGAATTGTATCGCCGTCTTGAATTAAATTGAGAAGTTTTTCAACTAATTCAGAACGAGTATTAGCTCCACTTACATACTTGAAATCAGTCTTAAAATCAGTCCCCGCTCCTGTGAGAATAGCATCTGATTCATCGTCTATCAACACTAAAAGACAATCAATATTTACATCTTTTACAGTTTTCCCCACTTGAATATGGAGCTCGGAAGAATGTTCTCCTAATTCTTTCATAGTTCCTAAAACCGCCCAACGTCTATTAATAGTCGGAGTTTGCGCTAGTAGATGTATGGCAGCGATCGCGGCTTCGGGAGAGGAATTATAGGTTTCATCTAAAATTGTGATATTACGAGGGAGATAATAAATCTGCGCCCTTCCTGCGGGTAAATCTAATTCGCCAATGCGATCGCTAATTAAATGCCAATCTAAGCCCAAAGCTTTAACCACCGCTAATCCTGCTAAAAAGTTTAAAGCATTATGCCGACCTGATAATGGTAAATACCACGATCGCTCATCTATTCTTAATTTATCTTCTTCTAATTCTCCTTGCACATCTAATTCATTCAAACCAGCATCCAATCCATAAGTTAAAGTTTTTCCCTGCCAAACCTTAGATGCCGTGTTCATTAATAAACTATCTTCCCCATTCAGAACTGCTACACCATCACTGGGCATATATTCTAGTAATTCACATTTAGCTTGGGCGATCGCTTCCTTAGAACCCAACCTACCAATATGAGCCGTGCCAATATTTGTAATTACCGTCACATTAGGAGCAGCTACTTTCGATAATCGGGCAATTTCTCCTCTTCCGCGCATTCCCATTTCTACAACTACAAAATCATGCAGAGCGGGATCGATCGCCAATAAAGTTTGAGCTACACCAATATCGTTATTATGATTGGCAATACTCTTATGCACTCTGCCGTAAAAACTTAAAAGCTGACCGATCATCTCTTTGGTCGTAGTTTTTCCTGCGGAACCCGTGATCGCAATTATGGGTAATTTACACTGCGAGCGCCACCAATACGCTAAATCTTGATAAGCCCGTAATACATCTTTAACTACTAAAAATCTTACATTAATACTTTTAGAGGTGTTTTCAGAAGGATTTTCAAAAGTCCTGTTAAATTCGTTAAACCAATTCTCACTCACAACAATAGCAACTGCCCCCAAAGCGATCGCTTGTTCTACAAATCTATGTCCATCAAAGTTTTCACCTGATAGCGCAAAGAATAAATCTCCTGTTTTTAAAGTACGAGTATCGGTACTGATTCCCGAAATTAAAGTTCCCGAAATTAAAGCATCTAGTTCGATCCCGACAGGATGTGCCTGCATTGCATTTATAGCTAAAGTGACAGTTAGCGCGATCGCACAGTCAAAACCTACATCAGTAGTCATAAAATGATTTAATTAATCTAATATAGTTAATTTAAAGAATTTAAGCAAAAAACAAGCGAGAAAATTAAGAACCTATCAAAGATACTACACAAGATCGAAACATGACAGTTAATAATCATCCCGAACCAATTTCAAGGCAAATTTCTGCACAAAATCTTGTAGTTGCAGCCTTCTATCATTTTACTTCTCTCCATGATTATCAAGAAATACAGAATGTTTTAGAAGAGTTTTGCGATCGCCATCAACTTAAAGGGACGATTCTCTTAGCACCAGAGGGAATCAACTCGACCATTGCCGGTAGTCGGGAAGGAATTGATGCTTTACTTAACTTTCTACGCTCCGATCCTCGCCTCCACACCCTAGAGCATAAAGAATCCTACTGCGAGCAAATACCATTTCAACGGATGAAAGTACGGCTAAAAACGGAAATTGTCAAACTGGGGCTGCCCGCACTCAATCCCAATCAAATCGTTGGCACCTATATAGAACCACAGGATTGGAATGCTTTAATTTCCGACCCTTCAGTAATTGTGATTGATACCCGCAATATTTACGAAGTTGAAATCGGAACCTTTAATGGTGCTGTAAATCCTAACCTAGAGAGCTTTAGTGAATTTCCACAATATATAGATAATCAGATAGAAAATCAGATAGAAGAACAGAATCTGAATCTCGATCGAAAAGTTGCTATGTTTTGTACGGGTGGGATTCGATGCGAAAAAGCTAGTGCCTATATGATGTCGTTGGGTTTTGCTGAGGTCTATCATCTTAAAGGCGGCATTCTCAAATATTTAGAAGAAATTCCGCGCGATCGAAGTTTATGGCAGGGAAAATGTTTTGTCTTTGACGATCGCCGCAGTGTAGACCACAATACTTTTCAAAGTGAAAGCTAAAATTACAGCTTTTTGTCCCAGCTAAAACCAGCTTAATCAAATTCTAATCAAATTATTAAACTAGCTATGAGTACTTCAGTTTGAAATGCCGAACCAACTACTCCAGTCCTAAAATCATCCGTAAACGTACTTATTAAAAACGAAGCTAATGGCAAAGTATAGTGATCCCTAATGTCAAGACAAAAAATAAGCAAAGTTAAGATAGAAAGCTCCATGAATATTTGACACCTAAATTGATGATATTTCATCCATAAATTTAAGACTTTTTGAAATGCACTTCTGCTGGAGTTTGATAACCTAAAGACTAAGTGGAAGCTGATTGACTGACAAAAGTCTAAGAAGCCCAGTCAAGAGTAAGAGCAAAGAA
>CAZLKI010000147.1:0-7275 GCA_964560035.1 uncultured Synechococcus sp. | reverse complement strand
TCTGACTTCTACATCTATTACCTGTCCATTCTTTTTTAGATGCCGATCGAATCTACGAGCGACTGATAAATCTCTAGATAAATCTCCAGATAAATCTTTAGAGGCGAAACCTTCAGAACTAGGCGCAAAGATATTAGTAATGCTCTGGCTTAAAAACTCCTCCCGATTATAACCATAGTGATAAACTGCGGCATCGTTAACCGCCTTTAAAGTTAGATTCTGGTCGTAGATTAGGATAGATTCGGTCGAACTTTCAAATATATGGCGACATACTTGTGCGGAGGCGTGAATTAATTTCTCAAGGCGATCGCCTACAGTACAGTCTTCAAATTTAACAACTATACGATTGGTTATATCTAATTTTGATTCTAATAGAAATAAGCTTAAAAATAGATCGACTGATTGCCAATCTTTGGTTCTAAAGTTGACTTGAATATTTTCTTGGTTGGTTGTCCCCGTAGTTAATCTGGAGATCGCCGCTTGGAAAGATTCTTTGTCTTTAGTTTCGATCAGGTTTTGAATCTGCAAACTTTTTAATTCTTCAGGAGTATAACTGAGGATTTCACCCAAGGCATAACTGACATCAATAAAGGATCCATCAACCGCTAAAATAAATACGCCAATGCTTACATCTTCACTTTTTTGAAATTGTTCCAACTTTAAGGACAATTTTTGCTGTTTAAATAATTCAAGATAAAATGGCTTGAGTTCTCCTAAGCTTTCAATCTCTGGGGTACTTAACAGTTTTTTTGCAGCCTTTAGGTTCATACAGACTTAAAATACTTAGTTGTATATTCTATATTTTTTAACTTAGCGAATTTAGTAGCCGATTACACAATATGTCCGAGTGTTCGTGGTGGTAAATAGTGGAGAGATTACAGAAAATTTTAGCGAGCTATGGTGTTGCTTCTCGGCGTAAAGCAGAAGATCTAATCTTGGCAGGTCGAGTTACGGTCAATAATCAACCAATTACTCTGGGATCTAAAGCCGACCCCGATCGCGATCGAATTTGTGTAGATGGTAAACCAATTAATTTTAAGTTTAATTTTAAGTCGGGTGATTTTTCTGTAGATTCTGGATTAATAGGTTTTGATAGCAACCACCAACCTAATTTTAAACCTCAATTAGAATATCTTTTATTGCACAAGCCCAAAGGATTTATCTGTAGCCGCCACGACCCTCAAGGACGCAGAACTATTCAAGAGCTTTTACCACCGCAGTATCATCATCTTTATTCCATCGGTCGCCTCGATTACGATAGTAGCGGGGCATTGTTAATGACTAATGATGGAGATTTTGCCAATCGGCTCATGCATCCCAGTCATCATGTGAATAAAGTTTATGAAGTCTTAGTACGAGGATATCCCAGCGATCGCACGCTGCAACAATGGCGATCGGGTATAGACCTAGACGGAAAATTAACTTTACCCGCCCAAGTTGTATTAACTGATTCGAGTGATAAAGATTCTTCCAAGCTTCAGATTACGATAAAAGAGGGTCGTAACCGTCAAATTCGCCGTATAGCTAAAATTTTAGGGCATCCTGTAATCGAATTACATCGAGTGGCGATCGCGACAATTAACTTAGATAATTTAGCCCTAAAAGCCTATAGACACTTAAACTTAGCTGAATTGGAGAGTATTGACAGTGCAGAATTATAGTAAGATAAACCTGTAAAATCAAGATTCTAGTTTTCTTAATCTTTAAAATAAATTTTAGAAATAAATTTTAGAAATAAATTTTAAATTTGTCTGAAACTATTTAGCTAACCCATAAATTATCTAGTAATTATCTAGCTACCACTACCACCCTAATCGCTCCTCCTAATCGATTGACAATATGAAAGTCAGTAGCAAAGTCCATCAAGTCCAGAAATTGGCAGAGATTGGCTCGCAATTAAAGCGCACCCGTGAAGAACAAAATATTTCTCTTCAAAAAATCAAGCAGATTACCCTAATTTCGGAACGTCATCTTAAGGCGATCGAAGAAGGAAACATAAATTCTTTACCCGAACCAATTTATATTCAAGGGTTTATTCGTAAATATGCAAATATTTTAGGAGTTGCAGACATTGCCGAGCAATTTCCTCTAACTAATGCTGCATCCAAAACGTCGTGGTTCAAATCTTCAGAGCTACGCCCTTTGCACCTCTACATCATTTATATCGTGGTAATTTCGGCAGCAGTAGGAGCTTTGTCTAATCAACTTAGTCCTGCTATAAATTATTCCGTAAGTGAGAAAGAAACTCAACTAAGCGATGCGGCTAGACTGCAATCTAATTTAACGCAACCTGATTTAACTAACGATCTCGATAAGGGGCGATCGCTCGAGCCAAAAAACAGTGTCAAAAACAAGGAGGTAAATAAAAATCTTACTAGCAGATTTAATCAATTTAACCAACTTAATAAAATCACGCTAAAACCAACAAATGTGAATCTCGTGAGCGTAGGAATTGTGATGAAGGGAGAATCATGGATGCGCGTAGAAGTCGATGGAGCAGTTAAATTTGAAGGAATTTTAACCGAAGGTACGAATAAAGCATGGACGGCTGAAAAAAATATTGTAGTAAGAGCGGGTAATGCTGCCGCCGTGTTGTTGGAGTTTAATCAATTTCCGCCTCAAACTTTAGGACAAGCAGGCGAAGTAGTGCAAAAAACATTTAATTCTACCTACAAACCTAAAACCACATTACCCATAACTTTAGGATAAATTTTTTTAGTTATGTGAGATCGCTCTAAATTTATATTAAAGATTTTAAGAAATTAGAAATAAATATAACTTAAATTTTTAAGATCTAATCCTACCCAAGATAAACAATCATAGATTTCAATGATAGTTGTCTAAATTTGCTTGATATAAAATTATTTAAGATAATGTAAATCTAGTTTATTTTCTTTAACTTAGGTTTTGATATTTTTCTAGGTTCTAACATAAATTAAATTACTATTAAATTATTAACTAAGCCTTAAATCTCAGGCGTTTGAGTCTTTGGATTATTTTTGCCAACAAACTAGCAGAAATCAGGCGATCGCCAAAGTACCAGTCTTGATATGCCTGAGTGATTTCGCTAATTACATCCGCTTGAACGGTAGAAACTTTAGCCTTAACAAAGTTGGCATATTCTTGAGGAGTTTGGTAGTTAGATTTAGTCATGCCTTGCTCTGCTAATAGCTGTAACATTTGCCTATATGCTCTTTCGGTGGGATGAAGTTTTCGTAATTTCAGGCGATCGCCCCAAAAAGATAAGATCTGCCAAATGCCCCAAGCCAAAAAGCCCAAACTAAATAAAATCACTACGCCAATAAATATGCCGATCCAGCCCAAGGTTGCCAACCAATTAACGATGCCGCCAATGCCTGAAGCGATCGCTTTCCCGATGTTGCTAAATAAAATTGAGAAAAATCCAACCACAGGTGAAGGTAAAAATCCTGCTACCCAATTCCAAAACTGGCGCAAAACGCTAAAAGTTGCATCGGATTCGACACTAGGTGGAAATAAATCTCGACCGGGTAAAGGGTCGAAAGCAATCCAACCATACTTGGGAAAATATACTTCGACCACTGACTGAGTATCGGTATTCATGACTTCATAAAGTCCCGTAAACGCATTAAATCTGCCCGGAGCAAACCCGACCACATATCTGGCAGGAATCCCAAGCGATCGCAGCATTACCGTTAAAGTTGTGGCAAAGTGATCGGCATTTCCACCCCGATTGATTATAAATTGTGAGGCAATATCACCCCTGGTCAGATCGAACGGAATATTTTTAATTAGAAATTTTTGCTTGAGCGTTTGGGTTAAAAATAACGCGCGATCGTAGGGATTATCGAGTTCTAAAGGTTTATCACCTATAACATTTTTGGCATCAGCAATAATTTGTAAAGCCTTAGTTTTGACATCTGCCGACACCGATTCGGGTAAATCTAGATAAGTTTTAGAAATTGCTACGGAATATCTTTGAGAAGCTTGGCTGAGAGCAGTTCGATCGCGCAGGGGAACTTCGGAAATTACGGTGTAAGTTAGATCTAGAGGTAAAGGACCGGGTGCCCTGATATTACCTTCAGAATCTTGATCGATTTCATCACTGGGAAAATAAAGACGATAGGGGGTATAACCTGCAGGCACTAAGTTGGGAAAAGCCTCGGTCGTAATCGTGTAGGTTTGAATTACATCTTTAGTGCTTTTAACATCGGAAATGGCACCCAAGGTAGGAGGAATAAAAAATTCATAATTAAAAGGCGATCGCCGCAATGTCGTAATCTGCTCTTTTTTGTTACGAGAAATCTTCCAGCCTTTGCCCGTGTAGCGATCGTAAGCCATGACTCGCCAAAATAATTCTGCCTGCGATCGCACCCGCATCACAAGTTCGGGCTTGAGTTGTAAATTCAGAAAGCTAGGAGCAGCTTGATCGATTTCGGGAGCAAATAGTGGTGGCAGTAGAGGTAGCTCGCCATTCTTGCCCGTGCTGGGGTTAGGAGTTCCAGTCCCATCACCTGTGGTTACACCATTAGTTTGATTCGCTTGAGTATTTGCTTGATTTCGGGTAATAATCCCACCCGCAGGAACTTGACGCTGCACGCTTAAATTGGTACTTACGGGAAAATTTCGCAACTGAAATCCGGGTAGCCGAGGCAGCAGGGCAAAAATTCCCAAACCCATCACCAAAACTAACGCCAAAAATCCTGCTAGCGATCGCAAAGGGATGCCACCCGCCTGACTGATTTTTAAACTTTTTTTCGACAGTCCTAACCGCGATCGATAATCTAAAACTAATACAGGCAAAGCGATCGCCACAAATGCCAGCAACCATACCCCAAAGATCGTAGTTTGACTGAGCGTACCTGCGACTCCGATTAAAATTAAACCGATTATCGTGGAGTAGCCTAAATCTTTACGCCGTGGCAAGTCAAAGCTATGTAATACCTGAAGCTGAATTAATAAACCCGCTAGGAGAAGTTTCGTATCTTCGGCTTGAGCAACTATTTTTCCAAGAAACACCACCAACATCGCTATCATGGCAAGGGCGATCGCAAACTTCACCATTACATTTTTCCGCCGCCGCGCATACCAACCCCATACACCACCGATCGCACTCAAAGGGATACCCCAAGCACTGTTATTAGTATCAGCCGCCACATCACTTGCCGCAATGCCAATAAATACTAAAATCTGCACCAATATTCGGAGCGGGATTGACTCTTCGGTTTCAGGTTCGGGCTGCGATTCGATCCAGTGCCACAGGCGATCCAAAAGTGGAATGCGTCTTAAAGGGTTGGGGATAGCCTGCATAGTTTTTGATTGGAGAAGATATGACTTATCTTAACTTTTATCTCGAAAAATCCCAAAAGAAGAAGTATAGCCATGTACAAAAGTTGTGCCGCCCACGGGTCCAATTTCACCGCCGCAGAAAAATCCACCGATCGGCACGTTACCTACGTAGCTGCGGAACAGATCTGAATCAAAATTTGGCTTACCATAGAGTCTTTCCCCTCTACCCATACAGGCAAATAGCAGACCCGCACAGGCTCGATCCACGTCATGATCGCGTTGGTAGCGCATTAAAGCATCTTCTAAATCTTCAGCCGAGGCTTGGCGATCGCGCAAATGTAACTGAATTCTTTGACCGGGACGCATTCTATCGGCTACAGCGATCGCTCCACTGCGGGGATCGACGCCAATAATATTTCTAATTAAAAAATCTCCCTGCTCTAATTCGGGCTTAAACTCATTCATGACTACGCCCACAAATAATGAATGCTGTGCCAAATCGCGATCGCTTGCACTTAGATCGTTAACAATATTTTGTAATGCTACCAATGGTGACTGATCTTCAAGGGACAAAATAATATTGCGATCGCATTCTGATATTTGTAAAGGCTTCCCAATCGGACGACAACCCTGAGCTACCACCGCATCAATCACAATATCGCCCCAAATTGCCGCTCCTACCGAGCCATCTCGATAAATTTTATACTTACCTTGCTCGCAACTACAAAACAAAGCATTAGCTCCCGCCCCACCGCTACTTGACATTCCACCCACCTTTACGGCTTGGGGATAGGCAAAATCCAAACCCCGTAAAAAATCACTTACGGCAAAGGAAAACGGATCGGCTAGAATTACGAAATTTGGTTCTTCTTCGTAGGCACTAACACCAATTAATTCCTGCCAGCGATCGGGCGAACTATCCAAGTCGGGCAACTGCTCGTCCACAATATGAAAAATTTTAATCCCTGAATTCGGAATATGACCAACCATCAAAGATAATGCAGGTGCATCTTCTAGCTCTTGTCCATCGCCCACAATACCCCCACCCGAACAGCCAATTAAGTGCTTGATTTCAATATTTTCAGCTAATAAAGGCATTAATCGGGAATACTCACTGGCAAAGGCATTAGAGATAAACACCATCCCAAAATCAGGCGATCGCCCCTCCAATCCCACAATCACTTTTTGAGTCACTTCTTGGACTGCCGCCTCTAGCGAAACTTTGGTAGAAATGCCACTAACCCATTTCATATACGATCCTCTCGATTAATTTGCCCAGCCAGTCTTTATGCGAATACTATACGAATTCAGAGTGTCGGTGTGATTTATATTCTTATAATGATATCGCAAATAGGTCTTGTCCTCTAGTTTTAAGGTAGCAGTCTCAGCAATTCCAATTATGAGTTTAAGCCGATCTAGATCGACTTTTTACTGCTTCGTCGCAGGTTTAAACTGTTTCAGATCGACTTTGGATTTTACTAATTTTTCAAAATGAGAATTGCTGGTAGCAGTCTTAACTCTTTGGTTTGGTAAATTTAATCGGGTGCATCTCAATTTTGCAGTAAGTAATTATGCTTATTAGAGAAATATCCATTGAGATAGGCACATCTCTGTTTTAGAACTTGAGGAAGATTTTGAGAATTCCATTGCGCTCCTGAAATTTGCACTCTTCTGTCAATTTGCTTGACTAATGACTCTACAGCCCCTGAGCCAATAGGAATACCCTCAGACTGAAAATAATAGTAGTTATGAATCCGAGTCTTGTGCTTTTTGAGATAAGCCAAGAAATTAGTGACTTCTGCATCCTGCCATGATTCGAGTTTAGCTACAGTTTGGTCAAACTTACCATGCCACAGTAGTTGCTTAATTTGTAAGACCTCAATAAACGCTGAGAGCAAAAAATATGGCTATAACAAAGCCCGTCAATGAATATACGCATCAAGATATTTTCGCAAAAAAGGCTAGGTGGGAGCGGGAATCTTCTTAGCCGCTTTAGCTCGAATCAGA
>CAZLKI010000146.1:0-7289 GCA_964560035.1 uncultured Synechococcus sp. | reverse complement strand
TAGGACTTACGCACTCAAAGTTATAGAAACTTAGTGTGAGGAAGTTTGAGGGCGAAGCCCTCGATTGGGGCTGTGCCGCAAACCCACTTTAAATATAGGTTTTTTTTACGCTGCGTAAGTCCTAATTTAATTTAATATTCAGTCTTAGATCCCATTGTTTTCATTTAACCTTTTCATCAATCTTTCAATCCTAACTAATACAATATCTAACTTTAAATATTTACTTTTTAAATAGATATTAAGATCATACTAAAAGCTAACGGTTTCAATCCTTGATTTAGATTCATAAAAACTTTAAATTTGAGCTAGATGCCTTTATATTCCTCCAATCAATCTACTCAAACCACAAAATTACTGAGGGCTTACCATGACTCTGAGTCGTCTGAGGTGCAAATTCAGCTAAAGACACAAATATTACAGTTAAATTCAGACCTCGTACAAAAAGTGCTACAAAGCTCTATCAGTCAGGAATATAACAGCAACCATGAAGATTTTACCCAAGCAGGATTACAAGGATTGAAGTATGCTATAGAGAATTTTAACCCCGATACTTACGCTCAACCATTTAATGTTTTTGCAATTCCCTACATTCATCAATACGTACAAAACTATGCTGGAAATATTGTCGAACAAGCATTAGCGGAAAAAGCATTAGACGAACAATCTCAAAGCGATCGCACTCAAAAAGTTCTAAAAGATTTAACCAAAGATCCAACTAAAGATCTTAGTGGCGGACTCAATAAAAAATTAAGCGATGATACCCCTTCTGGAATTATCAAAGCCGAAACATTACAAGTTTTTGAAATCTATCGAGTCGATCCATCTCAAGCACTGCGCGATCGCCTTGTCAGGTTAAATATTGGTTTAGTTAAAAAAGAAGCACATCACTGGGCAAATCAATGTACCGAAAGCTATGACGATCTGCTGCAAGTTGGCTCTATGGGATTATTAAGAGCGATCGAGCGATTCGATTTGGAGAAGGGTTACGCTTTTAGTACCTTTGCCGTGCCATACATTCGGGGCGAAATTCAACACTATTTGCGCGATAAAAGCCCTACATTAAAAATGCCTCGACAATGGCTGGTTTTATACAATCAAGGCTGCAAAGTTATAATTAAATTGCGTCCCCAGCTAGAACGAGAACCCTCTGATGCTGAAATTGCCGAAATCTTAAAAATAAAAGTGACTGAATGGCAGGAAATTAAACTTGCCTGTAGAAATAGGTCGCCTTTAAGTCTGGATGCGCCCGTCAATAATGATGAAGATGATAGTTGTACCTCTTTAGGTGAATTAGTTCAAGATACCAAATATCGCAGTTTTCAATTGGCACAGGAAGATAATCTGCGCTTGCACCAGGCATTATCCCACCTTGAAGATCGGACTCGCGAGGTTGTAGAGTTTGTGTTTTTAAAGGAATTTACCCACCGTGAAGTTGCCGAAATTCTTGGTATTAGTGCGGTTACTGTATCCCGACAATTAAAAAAAGGACTGATAATTCTCAAGCAAGTAATGACAACACCGTTAGATTAATTAAACCTTTCTAATCCCTGATTTGTGTATCAGCCAATTTTCCCAATCTCGAACTACTTGCGATCGCCCGCCCAACCAAGACGTATCCTGATTTGGAGGTTGAATTAAAATTGTAAACATTCCCAGCCGATTTCCTACCAATGTATCGGTCAAGATGCGATCGCCCACCATCCCAACTTGAGCGGGAGCTAGTTTCATCATTTCTAAAGATTCCCGTACCGCCCGCCGTGAGGGTTTTGCGGCTCGACTGCGATAGGGTAAATCTAAAGTTTGAGCGATCGCTTGAATCCGACTATTGCTAAAATTATTGCTAACGAGGCAGATTTGACAAATTTGGCGGGTAGTAAGCAACCACTGACTGACCTCAGCCGAAACTACTTTTTCATTATTTCCCAGCAAAGTATCGTCAACATCCAAAATCAAACCTCTTAAACCATATTCATGGATCAAGTCTGTGGTTAAAAACCAAATAGGATTGGCTAAGATTAAATCTGGCTTGATTAGTTCGCGAAGACTCATTGTACGGCTTAATAAAACTATTTATTTAGATACTAACTTTAAAACAGTCTGTCTTGCCCAAGTATCAACTGCAAGAATATCGTCTAGGGTGGGGAAAGATATATGGTCGTGGCGATCGCAGGTTTTTTCGATTAATTGCGGAATTTGCAGAAATGAAATCTGCTCATTTAAGAATAAATCTACTGCTTGTTCGTTAGCGGCGTTGAGAACTGCTGGCATAGAACCCCCTGCCCGTCCTGCGGAGTAAGCTAATTGCATACATGGATATTTGAGATAATCGGGAGCGCGGAATGTTAAATCTCCAGACTTAACTAGATCCAATCTCGTCCAATTGGTGGGCAAGCGATCGGGATAAGACATGGCATAAAGCAAAGGCAATCGCATATCTGGTAAGCCTAACTGCGCTAAAACCGAAGTGTCTTCTAATTCAATTAAAGAATGGATAATACTTTGGGGATGTACCACAATTTCGATATGGTCGTAACCTACTCCAAATAAGTAATGTGCCTCAATCACTTCCAAGCCCTTATTCATTAAAGTAGCAGAATCAATTGTGATTTTTTTGCCCATTGACCAGTTGGGATGTTTGAGGGCATCGGCAATAGTAACGGAAGCGAGTTTTTCGGTCGGGAGATCTCGAAATGCGCCTCCAGATGCTGTGAGGATTATCCTGCGTAAGCCACCCTTGGGAACGCCCTGCAAACATTGGAATATGGCTGAATGTTCGGAATCTGCGGGTAAGATTTTTACACCAAACTCTTTAACCAGTGGCATCACCACACATCCTGCGGCAATTAGAGTTTCTTTATTGGCAAGGGCGATATCTTTTTTAGCTTTAATCGCAGCGATCGTTGGTAATAGACCCGCACATCCGACAATACCTGTAACTACAGTTTCGGCATCGCCATATCCCGCTACTTTTTCTACGCCTTCGGTACCTGCAAGGATAATTGGTTGGGGATCGAGGCTAGCGATCGCATTTTTTAGATCTAAATATTTATCGGGATTGGCGATCGCGACAATTTCAGGCTTAAACTGGAAAATTTGCCGCGCCAGAAGCTCAACATTTCCACCTGCTGTCATGCCGATAATCCGAAATTTTTCTGGGTATTGGTTGACGATATCAAGGGTTTGGGTGCCAATTGAGCCAGTAGAACCGAGGAGGGTAATTGGTTTCATAGAATGCCCTAATAAAATGCTCTAATAAAATGCCCCAATAGATAGAAAAACTAACTTTTGCCTAACTTGCATGATACACCGCCACCGCCTAATCTCTTATGCTTTTTTAGAGTAGATCTTGTTTAAAGCTTGGCTTGAAATCTGACTGGCTTTTAGGTATTTTCCTCTGAACTCCTTATGATTGTGCTAATGATTGGCATTCACCATTTTGAGGTAATAATCAACTGTCTCAATCGTAGTTCCTGCAAATTTAACTCTAGCTCTGAATTGGGTAACGCCTAAATGTTTTAGTTGGGTTTTAGCTGCTTCCATTACATTGCAAGTTAAATTGATTAGCTTAAAAAGAAAACAAAACCTTTTAAGAGACTGTATATCCAAATAAACTTAAGATATTAACTCACCTTACGCGGAAGAGTTTAAGACCCTCACCCTAGCCCTCTCCCAAAACGGGAGAGGGAAAAAGAAAAACCTGTATTACTCCCCTTCTCTCTACTTGGGAGAAGGAGTTGGGGGATGAGGGACAGTTGACTTCTGCGTAACATCAGTAATTAACCTTGAATAGTTCTCTATTAAAAAAATAATGCCTTCCGATCGCTTACTTCCACCCCGAATAAATCCCAATCTAGCTTTAACTGCCCTTGCGCCCATGCAGGATATAACAGATTTAGCATTTATGACGGCGATCGCAGAGTATGGCAGCCCCGATTACTTTTTTACGGAATACTTTCGAGTTTATGCCGATTCTCGACCAGAGCGAAATATTCTGCGTTCCATTACGGAAAATTCTACTAACCGTCCGATCTTTGCTCAATTAATTGGTGAAAGTATTCCCGATTTAGTGCGTGTGGCTCAAGAACTCTGCCAGTATGCGACAGCAGGCATTGACTTAAATATGGGATGTCCTGCACCGAGAATCTATCGTAAAAATGTGGGCGGAGGATTATTACGCGATCCCGATAAAGTCGATCGCATCTTGGGAAGTTTAAGAGAAAAAGTGAGTTTACCATTTACAGTCAAAATGCGAATCGGTTTCGAGAATACTGAGAACTTCGATTCTATCCTCAATCTTATTAATAAACATGATATCGATCTCTTAAGTTTGCATGGTCGCACCGTCCGCGAAATGTATAGAAGTGAAGTGCATTACGATCGCATTGCCCACGCTGTAAAAGTTCTTAAATGCCCAGTTTTAGCCAATGGTAATATCACTTCGGCTTTAAGTGCGGACAAGGTGTTAAAAGAAACAGGAGCCGCAGGGGTGATGGTGGGTCGATCTGCCATTCGCAATCCTTGGATTTTTAGCCAAATTCGCCAGTATCAGAGTAATCAGCCGATTCAGATCGTCACTTTAGACTTAGTTCGGAACTACATCGATCGCCTGTATGCCAATATCAATGCCAATATTCCAGAGAAGTCACGAGTCAGCGCGATGAAAAAATATCTCAACTTTATTGGACAAGGAGTCGATCCAGAGGGTAAGTTTTTAAATGAGATGCGCCGTGCTACTAATGAATCTGAACTTTTTGCTGTTTGCGATCGCTATTTACTAACCACACCCGATCGAGAATTTGCATCTGAACCCTATTTAGGATTGATTGCCCGCCCCAGTTGCGAAAGTGAGATTGTCTCAATCAGAAGTTAAGTGAACGATTACGGGATGAGAGAGAAGTAACACCAAGTTTAGCCAGTTTAGATAGTCAAATAGTGAAGATAACGGAAAGTGCAGGAAGTCGAGGTTTTAATAGGGACAAAAAATCAAGGGAAGAAAACGCCACATCATCGTAGACACATTGGGATGGGCGATAGGGGTTGCTGCTACTTAAATCTTTTTGATATGAGCGGAAAAACTTACTGTAGTTTCTGGATTTGTTTTACAGTTAGTCCTGTGAGTTGAGCAATTAAGCTTAGTTCAAGACCTGAACGCGGCATATTTAGAGCAATTTGAGTTCTTTCTTCAATCTTGCCCTCAGCCTTGCCTTTCGCTTTACTTTTAACCTCACATTCCAGCAGTATTTCCTGATAAGTTACTGATTCTTTCATGGCATCGCTCCTAAATATCTTTTTAATAATTGTTAAATCCAATACTAGCCCGTTACAACTAGCCATCTAACTAAGGTCTCCGCCTACCACTACTTGGATCGCTTGGAACTCCGGGGATACCGGGAACATTTCGACCAGCCCTATTGGGACGTTGACCTTCAGGAAAAGTAATTAGCACCCGATCGCCTTCTTTAACGCCTGATTTAACTTCGGTACGATCGCCCACACTGGCACCAATTTCGATATTGACAAATTCGGGAGGTTGTCCTTTTGAACTACGGATAAATACCCCTGTTCCATTACCCTGACGGGCGATCGCCACTGTAGGTACAGTCAAGACATTTTTTAATTCACCTACCTCAAATTCAACATTAGCATTCATCCCCGATCGCAAAAGCTGTTTGAGATCGTCAGTGATTGCCACTTTAACTTCAAAACTGGTGACGTTCTGCGTAACTGTAGTTTGAGGTGCGATCGCTTTAACTGCCCCTGCAAACTTTTGATTGGGATAGGCATCGGCTTGAATGATAACTTTTTGTCCGATCCGAACTTGAGCAATATTCCGTTCTGCCACGTTTGCCACCACCTGATTATTCGCCGCCAAAGATAAAATCGAAGAAGCCGTAGCCGAAGAAACTGCACTACCAGAAGTGGTCGGGGTTACAAAAGCACCCGGATCGGCATATTTTTTAATTACTGTGCCCGCAAAAGCTGCCCGAATAATTGTGTCCTCAATTTGAGCTTGAGTAACTTGTAAAGCCCCTTGAGCCGATGTGACCTGCGATCGCCCTTGTTCAATATCTTCAGGACGAGAACCGATGCGCTGCAAAGCTAAAATTTGCTCTTGAACTTTAACCTGTGCTTGAGCATTATCCCTTGCCGTACGCGATGTCTCAAAATCTCGAAATGAAATTGCACCACTGCTGTAGAGGTTTTGATTTTGTCTGAGATTGGATTCGGCTTGGCGTAAACTGGCTTGGCTATTAGCTAAACCTGCCTGAGCTTGGATAATATCTTGAGGACGATTACCTGCTATGAGTTTATTTAGATTTGCCTCTGCCGATGCTAATTGCCCCTGAGCTTGGACTAACTGCCCTCGTAAATTAGAATCATCCATATAGGCTAGGATTTGCCCTTCTGTAACGCGATCGCCTTCTTTGACAATTAAGCTTTTGAGTCTACCCGAAGTTTTTGGACTGGCATTTATTAATTTCTCAGGCTGAACCGTACCGTTAGCAGAGACTGTAATGTTTAAATTACTACGCTCGACCACTCCCGATCTTGTGCGGCGGCGACTTTCTTGATTATTTGCCCCAAATGTATTCCAAGCCCAATAGGAAACTCCGCCCAGCAATCCTAAAACAAGTAAGCCTATTAATATTTTTGGTAATAGCCTGTTGGCTGTAGAACTCCTTTGAGGTACTTCGGACTGATCAAACTCATCATCAGAAGCATTTTGAGAGTTATCTAATTTTTCTGGCTCTTTTTTCTCTAGCTCTAATTTTTCTTCTAATTTTTCTAAATAGGGTGACTCCGCCATAATTTTTAACTTGTTTTTACTGGAGTTTATAAATATCTTAGACGGCGATCGCAGTTTAAAGAGTTCTTGGTCTAACTGGAGTCTTTAAATTTAACTTTACAGGCTTAAATACTTACTTAAAAATAACAAGAACTAACTTAAATGAAATCCTTTATTTTTTTGGTTCAGTCATTGCATCTTGTCTAGCTTTCTCGGTAGCTTCGAGTGCTTTATTAACTTGAGTTTTGACTTCTGCAGGTTTATCTAAAATATTTTTATTAGATTCGTTGGGCTTAGTTTGTCTGTTAATTACGGTTGCAACCAAGTACAAAACCAGTCCTATACTTACAATTAATCCTATTAATCGCATTAGTTTTTGCTGTTTGATAACATTCTAAGCGTATCACGTTAATAAAGTTGAAGTGCTAACTACCCTCGATATCAGACTTTATCGGAAAATTGGGTTTAAAACCTCGTCCTTCAGGACGACTTTATATTCTGA
>CAZLKI010000145.1:0-7360 GCA_964560035.1 uncultured Synechococcus sp. | reverse complement strand
ATGTCGCTAAACCACACTAAAGCAACTTTTTTTTCACTTTTAACAAATGGGATAAATCTCAAAGGCTAGTTACAATTTTGCTGACTCTGGCTCGATATAAAAGCCGATCGCCTTGGACATAACCGATATAACGCACTAAAGCCCGATCGCCCAGATTCGCTAAATCCGAACTATCCATGAGTTGATGTAAGCGCGGATCGTAACTGACTTCGGTTCCTACGGGTGCGATCGCCTCTATCCCCCAATCTTGTAGTAAATTTTGGAATGGGCGGAATAAAGGCAAAAGATTCTGCGCGGGAATACTAGGATTATTGGTGATGGCGTGAGCGACCGTGGGCAACTGCAATAGTAAAGATTCAAGTTTAGTTAATACTTCTTGTTGAAATTCCTGCCGAATCTGGGTCTGAAATTGAGACTTGCTATTATCCTCTTTATCTAATTCATCTTGCTCTAATTTGTACGGCTGATGACTAAACTTGACGATCAAATCTTGCGCTGAAATCTTTAGGCTAATTCCTAAGTTATTTAAATCTTTATAGCTAATTAAATCTGCCTGTCCCTGCCGCAATTTGACGATTACATTTAAACTGACTTCCGAGCGATCGCGTAAGTCCTTAAAACTTGATATCCCCACAACTTTCATTAATTGCCGTAATTTTTGAGTTAATTCTGGTTGTGTTAATTGTGGGTAGTCTGACATAATTTCCCGACTAGAGTATCATGATCGTATCGAAAAAAGCTCAAGATTCTCATGGCAACTAAAAAAACTCCAGCTCAGCCCGCACCCAAACCTCCAGCCGACGAAGCCGAAAAGCAAAAGGCATTAGATCTCGTGCTAGGGCAAATTGAAAAAAACCACGGCAAAGGCGCAATCATGAAGTTAGGCGCGGCTACAGGAATGAAAGTAGAAACGATCTCTACAGGAGCATTAACTTTAGACTTGGCATTAGGCGGTGGCTTACCCAAAGGTCGAGTCATTGAAATTTATGGACCTGAAAGTTCGGGCAAAACTACCCTAGCACTCCATGCGATCGCCGAGATTCAAAAACAAGGTGGGACTGCTGCCTTTGTCGATGCCGAACACGCCCTCGATCCGCTTTATTCCGCTAATTTGGGCGTAGACATTAATAATTTGCTGATTTCCCAACCCGACACAGGCGAAATGGCATTAGAAATTGTCGATCAATTAGTGCGATCGATGGCAGTAGATATAGTGGTGATCGATTCTGTTGCTGCCCTCGTTCCTCGTGCTGAAATTGAAGGCGAAATGGGCGACTCACACATGGGTCTACAAGCAAGACTGATGAGTCAAGCTTTGCGTAAAATCACTGGTAATATCGGACGCTCCAACTGTACGGTTATCTTCCTCAATCAATTACGGCAGAAAATCGGTGTAGTCTACGGCTCTCCTGAAGTCACTACAGGTGGCACTGCACTTAAGTTTTACGCCTCCGTGCGTTTAGATATTCGCAAACAGGAAACCCTCAAAAAAGGAACTGAGGACTACGGTAACCGCGTCAAAGTTAAAGTTGTAAAAAACAAAGTTGCACCGCCATTTCGGATCGCCGAGTTTGATATTATCTTTGGGAAAGGGATTTCAGTCGCAGGGTGTCTACTGGATGTAGCCGAAGAAATTGAAATCTTAGTTCGCAAAGGCGCATGGTACAGCTATAAAGGCGAAAATGTCGCTCAAGGTCGCGAAAAAGTACTTAAACATCTCGAAGAAAATCCCGAGCTATTTAAAGAAATTGAGGCTCTAGTTAAAGAAAAATTGGCGATGGGTGCCGTTGTTTCTTCAGTTAAAGCTGTCGCAGGAGATTCAGACGAAGATGAAGAATTTGATGCAGATGAAGCTTAGGCGTTCTCTAAATTTTCCGTACTAGAATTTTCAGAATTAGGAGCTTCAATCATAGATTCTTCAGCAATCGATAATTCTGCTTCTAGTTCTGGTTTGGTGGATGATTCTAAAACTGGTTTGGATTCGGATTTATGAATTTCTTGCAGCTTTGTGATAATTCTACTGATACTAAGAGTTTGTGCTAGACCAATTTCTTTAGAGATCGCGATCATATTTTTTTGATGTTAATTGAGGTTGATTAAGGTTTCATCATAGTAACTCTTTTGGTAGTAGATAGTACATTCCAACTACAACGCCAATTAACTGCTAAGATCTTCGTAAAGAAATAATAAAATTTACCAATCCCATGTCTTTACCTATCCGTAATGTTGCCATCATCGCCCACGTTGACCACGGCAAAACCACCCTTGTTGATGCTCTACTTCAACAGTCTGGGGCATTTAGAGCAGGCGAAGCTGTTGTCGAATGTGTCATGGACTCCAACGATCTTGAGCGCGAACGCGGAATTACAATCTTATCTAAAAATACAGCCGTTCGCTATAAAGACACTCTAATTAATATTGTTGACACCCCCGGACACGCAGATTTTGGCGGCGAAGTAGAACGTGTACTGGGTATGGTAGAAGGCTGTATCTTAATTGTAGATGCTAACGAAGGTCCGATGCCTCAAACCAGATTTGTGCTGAAAAAAGCCTTAGAAAAAGGTTTACGCCCGATCGTACTCGTAAATAAAATCGATCGCCCTTCGGCTGAACCTTTTAAAGCGATCGATAAAGTTATTGACCTGTTTTTAGAGCTTGGGGCTGATGACGATCAATGTGATTTCCCCTACCTATTTGCATCAGGCTTATCGGGATTTGCTAAAGAAAAGATGGAAGATGAAAATGTGGATATGAAACCACTATTTGAGGCGTTTTTACATCACGTTGCCCCTCCCGTAGGCGATCCCGAAAAACCACTCCAACTCCAAGTCACTACGCTTGATTACTCTGATTATTTAGGCAGAATTGTCATTGGTAAAATCCATAACGGTACGATTCATTCTGGACAATCAGCAGCTTTGATCTCAGGCGATGGCAAAATTACTAAGGGTAAGATTACTAAGCTTTTAGGATTTGATGGCTTAAAGCGCATCGAACTAGAAACTTCTTCCGCAGGAAATATCGTAGCGGTTGCGGGTTTTGCCACTGCCAATATTGGGGAAACTATTACCTGCCCTAACGAACCACAGGCACTACCGATGATCAAAGTGGACGAACCCACCCTACAGATGACTTTCTGTATTAACGATTCGCCCTTTGTCGGACAAGAAGGTAAATTAGTTACTACTCGGCAAGTGCGCGATCGCCTAATCCGTGAATTAGAGACTAACGTAGCTTTACGGGTTGAAGAAAATGCCGAATCACCAGATCGCTTCGCTGTAGCAGGGCGGGGTGAATTGCACTTAGGGATTTTAATCGAAACTATGCGCCGTGAAGGTTATGAATTTCAAGTAACCCAGCCACAAGTTATATACCGTGATATCAACGGGCAAAAATGTGAACCCTACGAAACTCTCGTGTTAGATGTCCCTGAAGAATCTGTTGGTGGTTGTATCGAACGCTTGGGTCAACGCCGTGCCGAAATGATCGATATGCAAATGTCCTTGGGTGGGCGATCGCAACTAGAATTTGTCGTACCTGCTCGTGGTCTAATTGGCTTCCGTGGTGATTTTATGCGGGCTACTCGTGGTGCGGGAGTTATGAATCATAGTTTCCTCGATTATCGTCCTACAGCTGGGGATATTGATACACGCCGTAATGGAGTTTTAGTCTCCTTTGAAGAAGGTATAGCCACTGAATTTTCGTTAAAGAATGCTGAGGATCGTGGGGTGTTCTTTATCAAGCCCGGTACCAAAGTCTATAAGGGTATGATTATTGGGGAAAACAACCGCCCTCAAGATATGGACTTAAATGTTTGTAAAAGTAAGCAATTAACAAATATGCGCGCGGCGGGTGCAGATGATATTGTCCAACTTCAAGCCCCAATTGAAATGAACCTAGAGCGTGCCTTGGAATATATCGGACCCGATGAAATCCTTGAAGTCACACCTCAATCTATTCGCTTGCGTAAACTTACAAAGAAATTTGCCAATCGCTAATTAGCCTTTGAGTTTAAATTAATAAGTCCAAATTAATTAATTAAAATCTATCCTGATGTTTTCAAAATTCGTCGGGTATTTTTTTAGATAATCTCAGTCCGAACGTAATCTTTACTCCGATTATATAAATAAAATTTAATTAATGCAAAACAAATTTAGAATATCTAATTTGAATTTAGTAATTTTATTCTAAGATTAAGTATTTTATAATCAGGAATATTCTATTTAATTTTAAGTTTGGTTAGTTTTACTAGATTATTACTTTTTAGGCAGATATTTTAATTAGATACTGGGATTTAATAATCGATAATGTTCGACAAATAAAGTAGCTTGACTGACGAGCGATCGCAGAATTTTTTCTTCCCAAATTGAATAAGGCTGAGTCATAGCTTGAGCATTAGCAGGAGTAAGAACAATATCGGGACTGAGCTTGCGATTAATTAACTGCATCACCCCAAAAACCACACCCTCAGAATTTTTCATTGGTAGAACTACAACCGAGCAAGCACGATAACTAATGTCGTCATCAAAGGTTTGATGGTGATGGTAAGGAGCATCTTCAGGAATAGTATAGACATTGGGAATATTTAATACCTTCCCCGTAATTGCTACATAACCCACTAGAGTTTCCTTAGTCATCGGCACAGCAAAATCGACTAAAGATCTTTCTGGTTGGGAAGAGTTTTGTGAAACTTCAAAACAAATAGCTGGATGTTTTAGTCCTTGTTCGACTCCTTGATCGATTAAATAAAAACTACCCGCGTCAGTATAGGTAAGCTCTCTAGCTTTAAGTAAAATTAGATTTAGAATTTCTTGCAGATCTGACCTAGTTGATAAAGCATTACCGATCGCAATGAGATTATCAATTAACTTAACTCCATCAGTCTCAATTATCTGTTGCTCTCTAAGACGAGCTTCATTGGTCTGGTCATTCATAAACAGCTATTTTGCAAATTAAACATAATAGATCGAACTTGTCCTTAAACTAATTCCACACCTCTTTAATATCTCTTGAAAGAGTAACTCCAGAAAAGTGAATTTCAATAGTCTAATCCAAGGCTCAAAGGCAATCGATTTCAACTTTAATCAATCCTACAAATCAATCTTACAAATGATAGATAATTAACTATTATTTGCAGTCTAAAGTAAAAAACCATAGAAATCAGATCGCTGTAAGATATAAATGTACGTGCAGAGCCTAATAGCTTTAACCTACTCGATTGAATGACAATGCTGATAATTCTATACCGAAACCAAATAGCCTAATCAAGAAAATACTAAGATGAAATTTTTGAATCAGGTCGGTGACTACGCCAAAGAAGCCGTACAAGCTGCTAAATATATAGGACAAGGTTTATCTGTAACCTTTGACCATATGCGCCGTCGTCCAATTACAGTTCAATACCCTTACGAAAAGTTAATCCCCTCCGAACGCTTTCGTGGGCGGATTCATTTTGAATTTGATAAATGTATTTCCTGCGAAGTTTGTGTCCGAGTTTGCCCCATAAACCTACCAGTTGTCGATTGGGAATTTAACCCACAAATCAAAAAGAAAGAACTAAAAAGCTACAGTATCGACTTTGGCGTATGTATTTTTTGCGGAAACTGCGTAGAGTACTGTCCTACTAACTGTTTATCTATGACCGAGGAGTACGATCTTTCTACATACGATCGCCACGAACTTAACTTTGATAACGTAGCTTTAGGTCGTCTACCCACCAAAGTTACAGAAGATCCTTTAGTCACTCCAATCCGAGAACTAGCATACTTACCTAAAGGTGTTATGGATGGACATGATGTTTCGCATACCGAGCGCAGAGCGGGACAAAGACCTGAAGAAATCATTGAAGCTAACATGAATTAGATAGGAATTAAGTACGAGTTAATAAAAGAGAATTATCAATATGAATTTAAGTGATGGAGTTCAAGTTGTTTCACTGGTTATACTTTCGGCAATGGTAGTTGCGGCAGCACTGGGTGTAGTGTTGTTGCCCAATATTGTCTACTCAGCTTTTTTACTAGGCGGAGTTTTTATTAGTATATCTGGGCTATATGTCCTACTAAATGCTGACTTTGTGGCTGCGGCACAGATTTTGATCTATGTAGGTGCGGTTAATGTTTTAATTTTGTTTGCGATCATGCTGGTTAATAAGCGTCAAGCCTATCCAGAGTTTAAGTTAAGTGGTTTGAGAAATACAGTCACAGCTTTAGTTTGTTTTGCCTTGTTTAGCCTGCTAACGGTAACTCTAACCTCGACTAATTGGCTGATTCAACCTGCAACTTTTAAGCTGACTTCGACTTTGGTAACGATCGCTAAGCACTTTTTCTATGACTATCTTTTACCGTTTGAGTTGGCATCTGTACTATTATTAGTGGCTTTGATTGGGGCGATCGTGCTTGCCCGCCGTGAGTTTATTCCCGATCTTAAAACAGACGGCATCGTCGATCCAGATGACTCCTTATCTTTACTCGAAAAACCTCGCGAACAACTGGTTGGAACTAAATAAATTCAAGAAATAAAATCTATGTCGCTAGAACCTTTTTTAATTATCGCTGCTGCCTTATTTTGTATTGGCATTTATGGTTTAATTACAAGCCGCAATGCTGTACGGGTATTAATGTCTATCGAGTTAATGCTCAATGCTGTAAACATAAACTTATTAGCATTTTCTAACTTTTTAGATTCGGGGAATATTCGTGGTCAGGTATTTGCAACTTTTGTAATTGCGATCGCCGCTGCTGAAGCCGCCGTGGGATTAGCGATCGTGTTGTCTATTTATCGCAGTCGTGACACAGTAGATATGGAGCAGTTTAACTTGTTACGTTGGTAGTTAGTTTGTTTAATCTAAGCTATTAATTTAATTATCTATCTCTGCGCGGTGCTAAGAAAGTTCTACGTTCTTGAGCGGGATCGATTTTTTGTTCTGATAGTGAAACTTGACTTTCGGGAACATTATCCTCAATTTGAAAGTTTTCATTACCATCTAGAAAAATTTGAATCCTCGGACCAGAGTTTGCTATGCGAATAATGGTGCCACTGGTGATCTTGGTTTGGGTGATTTTCTCGCCATCAATAAAAGTGCCATTAGCTCCTAGCCCGACTATTTCCCAATAACGTGACTGACGGCGTAATTCAGCATGATGCCTAGAAACTACAGAGCTGTAAAGGATTACATGGTTATCATCCACGCGACCGATCCTAATTACTGGCTCCGATTCAAAGCTCCATTTTTGCATAGGAGTTTTTTCGGTAGGATGCAAAAGATGTAGTGTGATCACTTGGTTTCTATATGAATTTTTTATTACAACAGCCTGTTTATAGCATACTGGTTTGCATATGGAAATTGAAACCTATCTAAAAT
>CAZLKI010000144.1:0-7380 GCA_964560035.1 uncultured Synechococcus sp. | reverse complement strand
CAGGGGCATTACAAGGACAGCAAGCTAGTAAAGGTATTTTTATAACCACATCTCGATTTACGGATGAAGCAAAAGAATATGTTACTAAAATTGGCAGTAAAATTGTCTTGATTGATGGCGAGCATCTTTCCCAACTTATGATCGATCATGGGGTAGGCGTTTCAACAGCATCGGTTTATTTAGTTAAGAAGATTGATTCAGATTACTATAACGATGGTATCTGAGGAATTTAGAAGAAATACCAGATTAAGTGAGAGCTATATAACTAAGTCGCAAAGTGCAGTTTTAGCCAAGCGATCGCCTCTTCAACATTAATAACTTGTTCGCATACAGGCATTTGTGGGCGTTTTATCATCACGATGGGAATATTTAACTCACGGGCGGCAATAATTTTGGCAAAAGTAGCATCTCCACCACTATTTTTACTAACAATTACATCAATTTGATAGTCTTTTAATAACTGTCGTTCCCCTTCAAGACTAAAGGCACCGCGATCGAGTATCACTTTACTGTTAGGAATTTCTAGATCGGGCGGATCGATACAACGGATCAAAAACCAGATTTCGGGATTAGTTAAAGCTAAATTAAAAAAAGGCTCTAATTGCTGTCTTCCAGAGGTTATAAATACTCTTTGTCCCAGTTTGGGAAGAACTTGTGCTGATACTTCTACACTTTCAACCTCAATCCAGCGATCGCCTTCCACTTTTTGCCATTCAGGACGGAGTAACATTAAATGGGGTATTTTTGTATTTGTACAGGCGATCGCTGCATTCCAAGAAATTTGTCCCGCACAGGGATGAGTCGCATCTATTAATAGATCGATTTTCAGTTCTTTTAAATAATTTGCTAATCCCTCCGAGCCACCAAATCCGCCAGTTCTGACATTTCCCTCTAAAGCTAATGGTTTGCGGGTGCGTCCAGCTAATGAAGTAATAACTTCTACGGGAATACTCACCAATTTTGCTGCCAACTTGACGGCATCACCCGTACCCCCCAATATTAGAACTTTCATAACCCAATTCTTTCTCTATCCTTTAACCAAATTTAACCTATTGTGACCGAGACCGTCTGATACAGTGAATCTTAATAATTACAGTAAATTTAGCGATCGCCAATCCGAAGGAGTTTATATGCTGACAGAGTTTCAAAAGCGTAAATTGATGAAACTATTTTCGATGTACGATGCCTGTAATTTGGGTGTGCTCAAAATTTCTGACTTTGAATTGTTAGCGCAGCGTTTGGCTGATTTACGTGGTTGGAAAGAAGACTCTAACCACTACAGAGATATCTCTGGTAAGTTTATCTATTTGTGGAATCGCATTCGCTCTGAGATTAAAAACGTCTATAACTCTCAACCACACATCCTTAATAATCCCGATGCTTGGAATACCCAAATTCGCAGTCAGGTCAGCGTAGAAGAGTGGTTCACTTATTTTGAAGTAGTGCTAAATAATCAAAACTATAAAGCAGAGATATTAGCTCTGAGCGATGCCATTTTTTCTGTTATAGATACCGATGAAAGTGGGCATCTAGATAAAAGTGAATGGGCTGAACTCTTTCGGGTTTATAACATCTCGGTAATCTATGTAGATGAAACCTTTGCCAAAATTGATATCGATGGCGATGGAAATCTCAGCAAAGACGAAGTAATGTCCATGATTGAAGAATTTTACTACAGTAACGATCCAGAATCGGCTGGCAGTTATATGTTTGGACCTATCTAAAATTATTTTAAGAATTTCGATAAAATCTTCTATAAAATCAAAGGGGTGCAATTCCCCTATTTATTCTAACTTTACTTAATTGACTGTACATCTTCTAAAGAGAATCCATGTTTGGTTAATTCTTTCTTGAGGGCGATCGCATTTTGAACGCGGTCTACAAACATTACACCATTAAGATGATCTAATTCGTGCTGGATCACTCTCGAAACAATGCCATCGTAGGTTAGGGTTTGGGGTCTGCCTTCTTCATCGCGAAAAGTTATATTAATGCGATCGGGACGTTGGACATCTAAAAATACATCTGGCACACTCAGACAGCCCTCTTCTGCCGCGACTATATCACCACCCAAAGATTTAATTTCAGGATTGATCATAATTAACGGCGGAGATGCTTCATTATCTGAGTCACAGTCAATAACTATAATTTGTTTGTTAATGCCAACTTGAGGCGCAGCTAGACCAATACCATTATCACTGTACATAGTCTGTAGCATTTGTACGGCGATCGCCCTGATTTCATCATTAACTTTACTAACGCGCTTGGCTGGTTGTCTGAGATTGCGATCGCCCAGCTTACAAACCTTGAGAGGGGGATTTTTTAACTTTTTTTTAGAAACTTTGATTAGAGTGGCAGTCATTTCAGCAGCTTTTAATACACATCTCTATATTTTGACATAATTATCAGCATTGCTATAATTCTTTGTAAATTAGCGATGGAATTCTAAAACTTATTATCGACTATATAATCATTTCAACGCTTGTAAAATAAGTTAGGTTGAGCAAGCAAAAAGTTACCGAGTAAGCAAATATATGGCGATTACCAAGCAAAAATTTAGTACTCTACAATATCATCTAATGGCAAAGGCAGGGGTATTTGAGCCAGATCAGAGACTAGAATTAATTAATGGAGAAATTTTGCAAATGTCGCCGATTGGAAGAAAGCACGCTGCATATGTAGCTAGATTGCAAAGTTGGTTACATCAAAATCTCTCCCATCGGGCAATTATTTGGACTCAAAATTCTATTCAATTAGATCGAATTTCAGAGCCTCAACCAGACCTGACTTTACTGAAATTACGAAATGACTTTTATGAGGAGAGATTACCGATTCCCACAGATATTTTTTTGATTATTGAAGTGGCTGATAGCACGATCGCCTACGATCGAGATGTCAAAATACCTCTGTATGCTGAGTTTGATATTCCAGAAATATGGCTAGTAGATGTGAATCAAGAAATCTTGACAATTTATACTCAGCCTAGTAATAGCATCTATCAATTTTCGGAAAGTTATAATGGTAATCATTTAGTTTCGTGTCTGGGTGTAGAAATTTCAGTAAGCAATATTTTTGGCAATTAATCAAGCTGAAATAAGAAGTCGAGATCAGGTAGATATATGGCGATTACAGCTTATAAAGCAGCTTCCGTAGACATTTGAGCCTCTTGGAATTGAATAATATCCCTACGTGGATCGACATCGCTTACTTTCAAGTTGAGATTCTCGCCGACATTAGTCATTCGGTTCAGTTTGATCGGAATTTTTAAGCCAATATCTTCTAATAAGATCAAACCAATCCCATCTTGTTCCTTCAGCCAATCTAATAAAACTGCTCTCCATACGCGATCGCGATGACGGCGTAGGTATTCTAAACTCCAATAGCGCACAGTTTGTTTTTCCATTTGCGCAGCTTCATAAATAGCTGGATCGACCATGCTCAATAGGTCTTGCAGAGATGATTCGGTGAATGGCAAGGGCAGACCTGAGATGTGAGCTTTAATTTGAAAATGGATTAATAAATCTCCATAGCGGCGAATGGGAGAGGTAACTTGCACGTAGGCATCTAAGCCCAATCCAGCATGACGAGAAGGCAAAATACCCACTTCTCCTTTTTGCATACAACGTACCATCGCAAATTCACGCACGGGACCGGAGGGTAAAGTTTGAAGGGTTTCTTCGGTAGGCAGTTCGGGCTGTCCTTGAAAGCGATAGGGAACTGGAATATTATGGGTTTGGGTATAGGTAGCGGCAACTTCACCCGTGAGAATCATCATTTCTGCTACGAGCTTGCGGGCAAAGGAGTTATCAATTACCTCTATATCAAGCTGATCGCGATCGTGGGGATTCGCTTTGATAATGGCTTCAGGGAGATTAATATTAATGGCACCTTGGGATAACCGCCAACTCGTTCGCAGTCGGGCATAATTAGCGATCGCTTCCAAATCTGCTTCTACTCCTAATGCCAACATTTCCTGTACATCCTCATAAGTGAGGCGATAGCTAGGTTTAATTAAGCTGGCACAAATTTCAAAGTGTTCGACTTCACCGCGATCGCTTAATTCCACAGCAAAAGAAAGTGCATGACAAATTTGCCCTTGGATCAAGCTCATCTCTCCCGTTGCCAAAGCTGGCGGAAACATCGGAATCATTCCTGTGGGTAGATAGATCGTAGTTCCTCTTTTTCGTGCCTCCCGATCTAAAATATCGTTCGGCTCCATCCATCGGGTCGGATCGGCAATATGAATCCACAGGCGTTGTTTGCCACTGGGAAGGGTTTCAATGCTAAGTCCATCGTCAATTTCGGTCGTGCTTTCATCATCAATCGTATAAATATGAAGATGGGTTAAATCTTGACGATCCATGCGATCGCTAATCGGACTCTCAATGCAAGCTTTAGTATGATTTAAGACATCTACTGGGAACTTAGTTGGAACTTGGCTCCGCAATAAATTTAGATTCTCATGGATCGTCCAAATACCTAAATCTGCTAAAAGCTGAAAGGCATTTCCTTCGCTACGAGTGCGCTTTAATGCGGATAGATACTCAAACGCTGTGGATTTATCCGATGCCTCATCACCATGAATAGCATATCTCTCTAGGCATTCAAGCCGATGGCGATCGCTAGTCGTCCACTCTACAGATATTCCCCCAACTCGATCCCGCATCTTCTGCACAAAATTTTCTACCTCTTGCGCTTTTGCCTTTGTGATTTCATTTTGATATTTGAGATCGTTAACTTGAGAAGGAGGACGAGGCTCATAGACAGTTCCTTTTTGCTTGAAATAAAGCTTGTCGCCACTAAGCAAACAATAGGCAGCATAGGTAGTTGCGGCTTTAACATCACTAAATAGTAAGCTCGCCAATTCTTCGGGAGTCACCGATTGGTTATCTGCACTCAAAATCTCCCATGCTACTTCAAGGCTGGAGGGATCGAGATACTCTTGTACCTGCTGAAAAAAAGTTTGGATCTGTTTGACCGTAAATCGCGGCGGCTCCCCAGAGCTAGTGACTATATAGTCAATTTGACGGGGATGGAGAATATGAGGTGTCCCATTTTCATCAATTACCTGTAAATGCTTTTTACCTTCTAGTCGATCTACTACAGCTAGACGGCGATCGCCATGTAACTGAAACTCAACCATTGTCCCCTTTTCCACAAATGCCCCTTTATGGTTGCAATTAATTTATTCCAATTCTAATCTTACGTCCTAATTAGGCATTACACAGGAATTTCACCGAAGCGATCGCGGTATTTTTTTAGTATTTCTTCTAGCTGTTCCTTCGCCAAGCGTTCTTGTTGTGAGATAATTTTTTCTTGGTTGGCAATAATACGCTCCTGCTGGGCGATCGCTTCCGCCCTAATTACCCGTTCTTGAGCGGTGGGAAATTTCACCCCTGAGCGATCGTACCAATACATCCACTCTCGCCGCCAACTGCCCAGATTTCCAAGTTCGCAGCCAATACCCAATCCAACTTCTGGCAGCCATATCATTTTCCCGTCTGGCAGTAAAGCTACCGATGGCACAAGTTCATATTTGCCATCAACTAATTTATAAACTTCTAAGGATTGATGGCTTTTGTATAAACCTCGTCTTCCACTTATAAAATTGTAAATCACATAATAGAGGATTCCTAAAGCTTCATATTTTTTGAATTTGGTATCGTACTCACCGTTATATTTTTGGGAAACCACCTCTAAAACTAAAATTGGCAAAACCTGCTCTTGCCAAAGCACATAGCTCAAGCGTCCACCTTCACCTCTATCTCTGGGTACACCTAACGCCAGAAAGCCATCGGGAACGATTACTTTGGATTTAGCAGGTTCCTCAATATTTGGCTCGTAATAGATGCCCATATCCACACCCCAAAACCAATCAGAACGATCTGCCCAAATATCTCTGAGTAAGTTCAGCAGCATATTCGGAATATCATTTTGCAGTTCATTATCCACAGGCGTTTCATCAGAGTCGGGTAAGTCCTCAGCCGTCGGGAGATTGCGGTATTCCGAAGATACAGTAACCATTTGTTTTGCATTTTAGATTACGGTTTATTCTGGCATAATTTGCCTATACTCATGCCATAATACTCAGACTTAATCAATACCTTAGCTAATAGACTTACGCAGATGCAGGAAATCCTTCAATCTAGTGTAGATGGCATTGCCTTGGGCAGCATTATCGCCCTAGCAGCAGTTGGACTGACTCTAACTTACGGGATTTTGAGATTACAAAACTATGCCCACGGTGATGTTTTAACTCTTGGTGCCTATGTTGCCTTTTTTGCTAATACGGTTTTGGGGCTCAATATCTGGTTGGCATTCGCGGTCGGCTGCGTTGGGGCAGTGCTATTTTTATTAATTTGTGAAAAGATCTTGTGGGCAGGACTGCGTAAAAGACGGGCTAGTGAGACGACAATGCTGATTGTTTCAGTAGGTTTAGCATTGGTAATTCGTAACGGTATTATTTTGATTTGGGGAACGTCTCCGCAAAAGTTTAATTTACCCACATTTCCAGCCTTAAATATTTTGGGCATAGTTATTACCCGCAATCGTTTAGTAGTTGTGGCGATGGCGATCGCTGTAATTATTGGTTTATATTATCTACTGCAAAATACTAAAATTGGTAAGGCAATGCGCGCCGTAGCTGACAATCCCGAACTGGCAAGAGTTACAGGTATTAATGTTGATGCCGTGATCCTGTGGACGTGGATTATTGCAGGGACGTTAACTGCTTTGGGCGGCGGAATGTATGGCTTAATTACAAATATTCGCCCGAATATGGGCTGGGTTTTGATTTTACCGATGTTTGCCTCGGTGATTTTAGGTGGCGTGGGTAATCCCTATGGGGCGATCGCTGGTGCCATGATTATCAGTATTGCCCAAGAAGTCAGCACTATCTGCCCTGCTAGCTTGGGAGAGTTGGCAAAATATTGCATTGGCACTGAGTATAAAATTGGCGTGGGTTTATTAATTATGGTTTTAGTGCTGCTATTTAAACCTCAGGGATTGTTTAAAAGTAGTTCTTAAAACCTTTTTAGCTTTTTGCCATAATTAATTTAATTCAATACTTAATTCAATTAAAGAGAAAGCAGGTGAAATGATGGACGGATTGGTTTTAACTAAAAAAGCACTAGAGCTTAGTGTGGTGGAAAAGGTACATCTAATTGATGCGTTGTGGTCAAGTCTAGACTCGCCCGAACAAAAGGAAATCGATCTCGCTTGGGAGCAAGAATCACAAACCCGCCTTAATGCTTATAAATCTGGAGATTTAGCCGCTACAGATGGAGAAGAAGTTTTAGCAACCGTCAAAGCTCATGAAGTTTAAGTTTTTATCGGAAAATTGGGTTTAAAACCTCGTCCTTCAGGACGACTTTATATTCT
>CAZLKI010000143.1:0-7421 GCA_964560035.1 uncultured Synechococcus sp. | reverse complement strand
GGATACGCGGGTCGAAGTAATTACGCCAATTGAAGACCATCAGCTAATTCAAGAATTGAAGCAAATTTTAGATATTACCCTAGCCGATAATCGTCAAGCATGGGATTTACAACCTGATGGGACTTATATCCAACGGCATCCCCAAGATGGTGAACCCGAACGAAGTTCCCAAAACCAATTTATGACCCAATCCCGTTCAGATTTTATCTAATTTCTGCTCTAAACGGATCTTTGAGTAAAATTCTCGGCACTCCGAGTAAAAAGTCTGGCGATTCGAGTTCAACGACTCGACCATTTGAGTTTGGAACTCGGATCTTGATATTTAATTTACCAGTTGTTATTACTTCAATACCTCGGACAATTTAGACAGCAATAGCACCATAAGAACGAAGCCTGTGGAAGATTGGATGAGATTTAATCATAGTAGGCTCCAAGTCTAACAGGGAAATAAATCGTTCCAGCAAATGCTGATTGAGAGCAAGCCTTTTGTAGGAAGCTATGGAGAATACAAAGGGGAGTTAAGGACTAGACAATTGATGAGATTGCCAAGCCTGAAACTTAGCGAGATTAAGAGCGAGTAAACAAGTATTGAAATGGAAATTAAGTTCAGTAAAGTCACGAGCTTGACAATCGGCTAATCCTGTAAACTGCTTAGCATCACGGAAGATAAATTCAACCTGAAATCTAGCTTTGTAGAAAGTTAGAATGTGCTTTGGGTCAACGTTGATATCTAGCGATCGCCTTCTGAAACTCAAACGTGAACGTAATCAAGCTTAAAGTTGAACTAGATAATCTCAGCGATCGCTATAAATCTTCAATCACTTAATTTGCTCTAATAAAGATTCATATTAGAATCAACCAATTCAATCAATTCAACCAACAAGTCAAACATAGGTATTCCAGTGTAGTAAGTAATTACAAGTTTACGTTCGACATTAATTGCGATCGCAATTCGTTTCATAAAAGTTTTGGCTAATAAATTTGACAAGCTAGAACTCTATTAACAAATATGTTCATATCTGAATCATTTTAGAGGTTATTTAATGACAACTTTGATTCCAGAATGCGATTCTCTGGCAGAGAAGCTTCGCCAACAAAAAGAAGATAGTTTTGACTCTTCCACATTAGACCTATCTAATCCCCAAGTATTGCTAGAAACATTGCAAAAACTAAGGCAGATGGTAATTAAAGAAGGAGAAGATATTTTTGAACTGTGGCGATCGCGCATTCAGCGACAGGTATTTCTCAATAGTGGACTCAACCTTGCCCATTACCTAGCACTACGCCGACACGATCTGCGATCGCTGCAAGCTGCCTTAATCCCTTGGGGCTTATCTTCTTTAGGTCGTCTGGAGGCACGAGTCATCCCAAGTTTGGATGCAGTGATTTCTACTCTAGGCGCAATCTGTCAAGTAAATTTGGCGACTTCGATCGGTCGTCCTGCGGATGAAGTATTTTGGGAGGGCGATCGCATACTTCGAGAACAAACGGAAGAGATCCTCGGGCAAACCGCCAGCGATCGCCGAGTCAGGATTATGGTGACACTGCCAACGGATGCCGCCAGCGATGTTGAATTTATGCAGGATTTATTAGAGCGCGGAACCAACTGCGTGCGGATTAACTGTGCCCATGACAGCGCGGAAATTTGGGAAGCGATGATTAGGAATGTTCGGCTTGCAGAGAGAGAAACTGGACGTACTTGTAAAGTTCTAATGGATTTGGGAGGACCAAGACCGCGACTTGAGAAGGTGAGTGCACCTAAACATAAGCATCGGATTTTTAAGGGAGAATGCTTGGTATTAACCCATGATTCTCCCAAGTCACATCCGAATTGTTTTCAAGCAAGTTGTACATTGCCCGAAGTGCTCGATCGCCTCCAAGTGGGGGAAACTGCATGGATTGATGATGGTCGCATTGGCGCACGGGTTGAATCCATCACCAAAAAGGGCGTTCATCTCCGTATTACCCAAGCCAGCTTAAAGGGGAGTAAACTAGCACCAGACAGGGGGCTTAACTTTCCTGATACAGACTTGCAACTCAGTCCATTAACTGATAAAGATTTAGAAGATTTAGATTTTGTTGCTGCCCATGCCGATATCGTGGGGTATTCCTTTGTGCAGACTGCCGATGACATCAAGTTACTTCAAAAAGAGTTAGCTGCCCGAATGACTCATCCCCATAAAATTGCGATTATGGCTAAGATTGAAACGCCCCAAGCTGTCAGTAATTTACCAGAATTAATCGTGCAAGCCGAAGGTCAACAGCCCTTTGCGGTGATGATTGCTAGGGGTGATTTGGCGATCGCGATCGGTTATCAACGATTAGCTGAAATCCAAGAAGAAATTCTCTGGATATGTGAAGCGGCTCATGTTCCTGTGATTTGGGCAACTCAAGTACTGGAGAATCTAGTAAAACAAGGAATCCCCTCACGCGCCGAAATGACCGATGCGGCAATGGCAGAGCGGGCAGAGTGCGTCATGCTCAATAAAGGTGCGTTTGTGGCTGAAGCCGTGACGATTTTAGACGATGTTTTAACCCGAATGCAGGAACATCAATTGAAGAAAACCCCTCAATTGCGTGCGCTCCATTCTTGGTGACTAACTTCTGATAATTACTCTTGTAAGGCATAAAGTATGGCTAAATTAATTTTGATCCGTCACGGGCAAAGTCTTTGGAATGCCGAAAATAAATTTACAGGCTGGGTGGATGTTCCTTTGAGTAAGTAAGTCCGAGCCGAAGCCGCGATCGCCGTCGTTAGACGAATTCCCTGACTGTTTGCGGATGCCAATTAAAGTATTCTGCGATCTTCACTATTGTCCATCCATGGTTCCTCAGTCGTATTGCCTCTGCGCTTTCTTTCGTTCGTCTTGGTGATTTGTGATTTTGACTTTTCTTTGGATTACCTACTTACAATTAAAATCGAGAACTGATTCTAATATCTTCCTAAAAACTCCACCTTAGCTCTGCGGTTAGATGTATTATCCGTATCTCCTAAAATTACGATTTCTCTTATACACCGTCTATTTCCATTTAAATCAATCCAGCGATTTCTTCCGCCTTGTCTGATATTTTGAGCAACTCTAAGCCGCTCGACCTGTCCATTTCCATATTTGACATACAAGCTTCTGATATCAACATCACCTCCTTTAGCTCTTAACTGAATGGTATTATAGGTAGGCTTAGGACAGCTATTGATGCTAATTGAATCTAGGTCATTTTCGCGAAAAGAGAGCCGAGTTGTTCCTAATACTTTAGTGTTATCTGCCAAGGCGGCTGGAACTCCAAATAGGAAAAAGATAAGCCATACAAAGAAGCTCAAATTAATTATTCAGATCCGTTTTCATCTTTCGGGCGACTTCAGACAAGAATTAAATGCTTTTTAATGGCAAAATCCTGATCGGTAAATCCAGAAACGATGTTTTAAATACCCAAAATACACTCTGCGATCCGTTTGGCGGCACCAGCCTCTCCCATACGTTCTTTACCGTTTGTGACTGCTATTTGAAAGTAGTCGGGATTATCTAAAAGTAGGGCGATCGCTTCGCTCACTTGAGCGGGATTTTCGACCAAAATAATGGACTGCCCTAAAAGCCGAGCCTGATCTTGGGCAAAACTACGGGTAAATTGTGGACCTCTGCCGACGATGGTGATTACAGGTTTTCCTAAGCCCACCAGTTGCTCGGTTGCCGTTCCTGCCATGCCCAATCCCAAATGCGATAGGTGTAGGCAGTCTCCAAATCCGTGCGTGACTAGGTATAATTTGGCATGATTTAGCGTGTAAGTATGAAGATCGAGTTGCAGCCAGCCTTTTTGGATTAATAACTCGGCTAAAGTTTCTAAATTTAGATCTGGAGCGATCGCCGCTAAAAAATTAACGGGTTCGAGCAATTTTTGCATGATTACTTGAGCAGCAACTAAAAGATTAACCCAGTTGTCATAAGCTTCGGGAGTTCGAGATCCAGGGAGCAAGGCGATCGCCCATTCTTGAGATTTTATCTCTGAGCCTTTTAAGCTAAAATCTAAACCTTTCGGTTCCAGCCCATCCATCATCGGATTACCTAAATACTGCACGGATAGATTAAAAGATGCCTTTAAAATCTCAGCCGTAAATCGATCCCTGACAAAAGTAGCCTTACAGTGGCGATTTGAGATCAGCGATCGCTCCCAAGGATAAAATATCGATCCGCCGATTGGGGCTGAAACATTTGCCAATTTACTATGGCGATCGCGCCAGATATACTCGGATTTTGCCGTTGCCATAAATACATAATTACATCCACCCTGCCAAGTCGGAAGCCATGCTAAGACTAAAGGAACAATATCTCCTACAGCTAAAATTATTCTGGAGGAATTAGGAGGATTTTGACACGACCATCGCCAAATTAACCGTAGTTGCCGCCAAGTTAGCCCCAACAAACCGCCGCGTACGTCCTTCCATAGTTCTTTGCTATCGGTGCGACTAAACCCCCCTGTGGGTAATCTTTGGGTAACTTCAGATGCGATCGCGATCTCAGCCGACTGGTAAGCATGACCCACCCCCACTAATGGTACGGCAGTAATTGCTAATTTTTTGGGGTTGAGAAGGCGTAACTCATTACAGATGCGGACGGCGATTTGATCTTCTCCATGTCCGTTGCTCACACATAAAATTTCGGTGATTTCTGACATCGGCGGGTTTTCTTCCCATAGAAATTAAAGGCTACCATTAGAATACAAGCTAAGTCCCTGATAAATCCAAATCTCTAATCTTCACGAAATTCTTGGCTCGCTAAACTATAAAATTTATGCCGAAATTATCAAACTTACTCTACGTCCATCATGTCAATTTCTTTGTTAAAGATGCAATGCAGTGGCGAACTTGGTTTGAATATTATTTAGATTTTCAAGCGATCGCCCACATTACCAAAAATCATACGCGCACGGAGATTTTACAACATGGAAAAGTGCAAATTCAGATCTCTGAAGCAGTTAATCGCCATAGCCCTGTGGCAAAATACCTAGAAAGTCATCCCCAAGGTATTGGTGAAATTGGCTTTGCAGTCCGAGAACCCATTCCTGAGATCGTTCCAGACTGGGGAGATGTGATTCATACATTTATTGAAAATCAAGATCCCGATCTGCAAATTAACCATCAAGGATCTGGATCTGGCTGCTTATTCTCAGCGATCGATCATGTGGTCGTCAATGTGTCCCAAATGGATGCAACTGCTCAATGGTACGAACAAAATTTAGGTTTACACCGTGGCGATCGCTTTACCATTCAAACCGAAAATTCTGCCCTTCGCAGCATAGTTATGAAATCATCAGAGCGGCAAGCCCAAAATTTAATTCAAATTCCCATTAACGAACCATCCACATCCAACTCCCAAATTCAAGAGTTTTTAAATTATAACGGCGGCGCGGGTATTCAGCATATAGCCCTACTTACGGATGACATTATTACCACTGTCACTAAGCTCAAGCAGCGTGGATTAGATTTTTTAGAGACTTTTCCGCCGATTTTAGTCGAACAGCAAAATGTCGAGTCGGGACAGACATTAATGCAGATTTTTACTAAGCCAATTTTTAACGAACCAACTTTCTTTTTTGAGATTATCCAACGTCAAAATCAGGCTCAAGGCTTTGGAGGAAGAAACTTTCAAGCATTGTTTGAAGCGGTAGAACGTCAACAACTTGTTAAAATTTCCTGATGAGCTTCGTCTAAATATATCAAGTAAATATATTGAGTATAAAATCTAAATCTAAAATTTATGGAACAACTAGAAAAACTTGTAAAAATGGCAGAAGATGAATTGGTGGAATACAGTACCAAAGCTCGCAAGATCGAAAAATTACGGCGCAAAATCGGACTAACTATAACTAAAGCTCAACGCCAAGAGGCACAAGCGCAACTAGCCACCGAAATGCAGCCTAGTGGAATTAAACAGTTGGTAATCGAACAAAGACAGACTTTAGCTTTGCCATGTTGGGGAATTGCTGGATTGGGATTACTTTTGTCTATTTCTTTAAATGAACCCCTTGGATTGTTAGCAGCATTAGCAGGAACTGTGGGCGCGATCGCCGTCCAAAAGTGGGGCTGGGAGTTACAAGCAAAGATCTTACTTTTGGAAACTTTTGCCGAAATCGAATCTCTATCGAATTAGAATGCATAAATTGAAAGGGATAGACCCATCATGCTCGAACAAGTAATACTCGTAGACCAAAACGATTCGCCTCTAGGCGTAGCAGAAAAGATGTTGGCGCATCAACAAGGGCTACTACATAGAGCTTTTTCTATCTTCATTCTCAATTCTCAAGGGCAATTACTCTTACAAAAACGGGCGATCGCTAAATATCATTCGGGTGGACTTTGGACTAATTCCTGTTGTAGCCATCCGCGACCAGATGAATCTATAATTACTGCTGCCACACGCAGACTTCAAGAAGAAATGGGATTTACCTGCCAACTCAAGGAAATTTTTAGCTTTACCTACCATTCCCAACTAGATCGGGGTTTAATCGAGCATGAATACGACCATGTACTTTTAGGAAAATTTAACGGTGAGCCTACTTTAAATCCTTTAGAAGCTGAAGCATGGAAGTGGATTGATATAGATAATCTAAAACACGAGCTTGATGCTTACCCAGAAATATATACTTTTTGGTTAAAAGCTTGTTTTGATAAATTTTTTGATTATCTCTCTATAAATCCCAGATAAATCCCAGCATTTCAGAAAGTTGAGTGATTTTCTTCTTTATTTATACTTGAAGGACTTACGCAGCATAAAAAGAAAACCTATATTTAAAGGGGGTCTGGGGCACAGCCCCAATTGAGGGCGAAGCCCTCAAACTCTCTTCCACTGAATTTCTGTGGATTTGAGTGCGTAAGAGTCCTAACTCGATCGAAAATGGAATCTAGGCAGGTTGAATATCCCAGCCAGTTAGTTCGTCAATTGATAGAATTTGACCAACAGCGATCGCTTGCATACCTTTTTCTCGAACATCATCAATCTGATCGTTTTGGCGATCGTTAACTTTAGTAATCCTAAAAACGATTTTATCGGTATTTTTTACAACTACTCCTTCAAAGGATATATCTGTATCTAAAGTTCCAATTGGGTCTGGACGTTCGGGAGATTGAGGGAATTCAGTTCCTTTACGCATTTTTCCAGTTATATTTCCGTCTAATTTAAATTTTTGTTGGAGGGTACTTTTCATATTTTTTATTAGATAATTTTATTTATTTGGATTTTGTCAATTAATTGAAAATTTACGAGTTGTTAGATGGAATTAACAGATAAATTGATAGATAAGAAGATTTAGAGGACAGAATTAATTTCTCAATCTACAGTTTCGAGAGGACGGCGAGGGTTATGAAAAATTAGGTTCATCCTTAAAGCTGCGATAAAAGTAGCTAAACTGAAGATTGTAATACTTATAGA
>CAZLKI010000142.1:0-7443 GCA_964560035.1 uncultured Synechococcus sp. | reverse complement strand
GTTCGATAGTTCGATAGTTCGATAGTTCGATAGTTCGATAGTTCGATAGTTCGATTATATTGAACAATGCAATTACTGTCAAGTCTAAATCTTTTATATCTATCAGAATGAATGTTGATATGAATCAGGTTTTACCACTAAGTGCAACGATGATTGCTAAACTATGCTCTCGGTACGGATTTGTTGATTTATATATTGGTTTAAGCGTGGAGGTTAAGTCTTTAGGATGTTTGCATATATCACTTCGTTAGTTGTTTTTGCAGGAATATATGCGCTGTTTAGTTTGGGGCTAAATCTACAGTGGGGCTTTGCGGGATTAGTAAACTTTGGTCATGTAGCATTTATGACGATCGGGGCATACGCTACCGTGCTTTTAACTTTAAATGGTGTGCCTTTAATTTTTGCTGTGGCGATCGCTTCGGGGTTGTCAGCATTACTAGGATTACTAATTGCCGGAATTACTTTGCGGTTGCGTGATGATTACTTGGCGATCGTCACAATTGGGGTATCTGAGATTATCCGTTTAATTTCCAAAAATGAAGAGTGGTTGACTAGGGGCACGTTAGGGATTCAAAGTTATCCAATTCCTTGGGCAAAATCGGTATCAATTGAGTATCAAAAACCACTATTAGCAATTTTATTAATATTTGTAATTGGCATTGTTTACTGGCGATTGGAGTGGTTGGTACGATCGCCCTGGGGCAGAGTATTAAAAGCAATTCGTGAAGATGAAGAAGTGGCAAAGGCTTTAGGTAAGAATGTGTTTTGGTATAAATTACAGGCTTTTGTAATTGGTGGGGCGATCGCGGGCTTATCTGGATCGTTTTATGCATGGCAACTCACGACTATTTATCCTGAATCTTTTCAACAAGAGCTAACTTTTTGGGCATGGACTATAGTGGCGATCGGTGGAGCAGGTAGTAACTTGGGGGTGCTTTTAGGCTCAATTATATTTCAGGCATATAGCGTGCTTCCGCGCTTTTTACCCGCCCAGATCCGCTTAGATGGAGGGAAATTTGAAGCCATTCAACTCATGCTAATTGGCTTAACTTTAATTTTAATCATGGTGTGGCGACCTCAAGGGATTTTGGGTAACAAAGATGAATTGACATTAAGTCGATAGGTTTAGATCGATAAGATAATGTACCGATAGGCTAAGATAAAATACTCAACAATATGCCCATAACATATCCACAATCTAAAGGTTCAGCCAAAATATAAAATGAAAGTCACCGTAGAGAAACTCCCTGCCAGCCAAGTTAGCTTTGATATCGAAATTGAGGGAGAGAAGTCCCAAGCTATTTACGATCGCACCGTTAAGCAACTAACTTCATCGATTAATGTCCCTGGATTTCGTAAAGGTAAAGCTCCCCGCGAACTTCTACTACGCCAAATTGGTAAAGAGAAACTTAAGGGAAATGTTTTAGAAGAGTTACTACAAACTACTCTAAATGACGTTATTAAAGAACATCGAGATGTACAGGCAATCGGGAGTTTCGATCTGGGTACTTCCTTTGAAGATTTGTTTATAAACTTTATAGTTGGCGCACCTCTGCAATTTAAAGCGGCGATCGATGTCCACCCCACCATTTACCTAAATCAATACGCAAACCTCAGCGTGCAAGCCGAACGGGTCGATCCAGATCTAACTCAAGTTGATAAAACCCTGCATGAATATCAAGTCAAACGGGCTACGGTTGTACCAGTCGAAAATCGCGCCATAGAAATGGATGACCTAGTTACCATAGATTTCAAAATCCTTAATGCTGAGGGTCAAGAGATTGAAGAAGCTGCTGAAACTGATTATCCAATTACAATGGATAATGACGATTTTCTACCTGAAATTATTGAAAACTTAGTTGGTATGAATGTGGGCGAAACTAAAGAAATTTCTCTGGTTTTACCCGAACGTTTTTTTGAGGGCGATTATGAAACTCAATCTGGCACTTTTATTGCCACCATCACCGATCTGAAATTTCGAGAACTACCCGCCCTTGATGACGATTTCGCCAAGGCAATTAGTGCTAAAGAAACGATCGCCGATCTCCGAGCATATTTGGAAGAACGCATAATTGAGGATGCCAAGGAGAATGCTGAAACCAATATTAATCGGGCTTTAATTAATGCCGTATTAGAGCAAGTAGCAGAGATAGAATTACCAGTCACCATGATCGAGCGAGAATCGGAAAGAATTGTCCAACAACAAATTGATTGGTTAACTCAAACTCCCGAAGGCGATAAATTAGCACGGCAAATCATGAATAAAGAGTTCGTGCAAAATCTAGTTTCTACCAATCAACCTGAAGCTATTTCTCGAATTAAAAAAAGTCTAGCGATCGCCGAAATTGCCCGCCTTGAAGATATAACTGCCCCCCGCCTTGAAGTGATCGATAGAGCCTCAAAACTTTACAAAGAAATTGATGATAAATCGGTCGATCTGGATTTTCTCCAACAAATCTCCGAAGATGAAATCATTACCACTAAAGTTATGGAATGGCTGAAAACAAACTCTAGCCTTGAAATTGTCCCCGCAGGTTCTTTACAACCAGTTGAAGCCAATGATTTTGAAGATGATTTTGAGGTTGAAGAGCAATTATCTATGGGATTATCTATGGGATCTGGGGTAACTATGGAGACGGCAGGGGCGATCGAAGTAGAGGCAGTTGAATCTGATGATTCCGATCATGAGAATTCTAGTGATTCTAAAAAACTAGATGCAAACGATCCAGTTTAGGTCTAGGATAACTATGTCTTGTAAATATAGGGCATAATGTGGTTTAGGACTAATGAGGTGTGAAGTAAAAACGATGTCAATGTTAAATAGCCCCCTACCCATAGTAGGCAAGATAATGAGCAAAACGAGCCTTGAGAGCAATACTCATAATCTATCTAAAAACGAAATCGTGCCAATGGTAGTAGAGCAATCAGCTAAAGGCGAGCGCGCGTTTGATATCTTTTCACGCCTCCTTCGAGAACGCATTATCTTTCTGGGCACAGAAGTTGATGATAATGTCGCAAGTGTAATGATGTCACAGTTATTGTTTCTAGAAGCCGAAGATCCGCAAAAAGATATTTATGTATATATCAACTCTCCTGGTGGTTCTGTAACTTCAGGAATGGCTATCTACGACACCATGCAGCACGTACGCCCAGATGTCTCGACAATTTGTATGGGTTTAGCCGCTAGTATGGGAGCGTTTTTATTAACAGCAGGGACAAAAGGGAAAAGGCTATCTTTACCTAACTCTAGAATCATGATTCACCAACCACTTGGCGGTGCTAGAGGGCAAGCTGTAGATATAGAAATTCAAGCAAAAGAGATTCTCTATCACAAACGCACGTTAAATAAGTTATTGTCCGAACATACAGGTCAACCCCTAGAAAAAATCGAGCAAGATACTGAAAGAGATTTCTTTATGTCTCCTGCCGAAGCTCAAAGCTATGGATTGATCGATCAAGTTTTGACCAAGTGAATTCGATCGAGTGAAACCGAGTAAGGTCAGATTATGGCAAGTAAATATGATTCCCATCTTAAATGTTCCTTTTGTGGCAAGTCTCAAGAACAAGTCCGTAAATTAATTGCAGGTCCTGGAGTTTACATCTGTGATGAATGCGTAGATTTGTGCAACGAGATTTTAGACGAAGAGCTATTTAATCCTCCTTCCATTAGCAACCAGAAGGAACCCGTTCCTGAAAAGCGCAAGAAGTCTTCTAGCCTCAATCTCAATCAAATTCCCAAACCTCGCGAGATTAAGCAATACCTAGACGAAAATGTCATCGGACAAGATGAAGCAAAAAAAGTTCTTTCAGTAGCCGTCTATAATCATTACAAGCGTCTCAGTTTTTTACAACCTCCAATTGAAGGTCAGGCTTCTGCAAAAAATACCGATAAACATTCTGATAAGTATTCAAATAAACACTCGGAAACTAAGCATCATGACGATGCCGTGGAACTTCAAAAGTCTAATATTTTATTAATTGGTCCGACGGGTTGTGGTAAAACTCTCTTAGCTCAAACTTTGGCAGAGATGCTAGATGTTCCGTTTGCTGTGGCTGACGCGACTACGCTTACCGAAGCGGGCTATGTGGGCGAAGATGTGGAAAATATTCTACTGAGATTGCTCCAAGTGGCTGATTTAGATGTAGAAGAAGCACAAAGAGGAATTATTTATATTGATGAAATTGATAAGATTTCTCGTAAAAGTGAAAATACTTCAATTACCCGTGATGTTTCGGGCGAAGGCGTTCAGCAAGCTCTATTAAAAATGTTGGAAGGCACGATCGCCAATGTTCCTCCCCAAGGCGGACGCAAACATCCCTATCAAGATTGCATTCAGATCGATACTAAAAATATTTTGTTTATCTGTGGTGGGGCTTTTGTGGGCTTGGATAAGGCGATCGAGCAACGCATTGGTAAAAAATCTATGGGCTTTATTCAGCAAGGTGATATTGTACCCAAGGAAAAACGTACGGCTGATGTTTTACGCCAAACCCAACCCGAAGATCTCGTTAAATTTGGCATGATTCCCGAATTTATTGGCAGGATTCCCGTAACAGCGGTGGTTAATCCTTTGGACGAAGATACTTTAGCGGCAATCTTAACTGAGCCTCGGAGTGCTTTGGTCAAGCAATATCAAAAACTGCTGAAAATGGATAACGTGCAGCTAGAGTTTCAGCCCGATGCTATTAGAGCGATCGCCCAAGAAGCATACCGTAGAAAAACTGGAGCTAGAGCACTTAGAGGTATTGTCGAGCAGATTATGCTAGATGTCATGTATGAGTTACCTTCTCGTACTGATGTTAAAAACTGCGTGATTACACGCGAGATGGTGGAAAAACTCTCTACGGCTGAGATTATCTTTATCTCTTCCAATCTATCTAAGTCTGAATCCGCCTAGACTCTTTAGCCAGAATTGCTAAAATTGCTAAAACTATGGCTACTCCCCACCCACCAGTTATGCTAGTAGATGCCTACAACATTATTGGAGCATGGGGAAACCTCAAAAAATGGACGGCTATAGGAGACTTTGATGCGGCGCGATCGGAATTAACTGAGATTATGGCAAGTTTTAGCTCTTATCATGGGTATCAGACAGTTTTAGTATTTGATGCTTATAATATCCCCACTCCAGCCGTTAGCGAAAAAGTTACTAAAAACCTAAAGCTATATTTTACCGACCACAAACAAACTGCTGATACCTATATTGAAAGATGCTGTGCTGAAGTTCATCGTCATCCGCTCCGACATCTCAAACGTATTATTGTTGTTACCTCTGATCGCCTGCAACAATTGACAACTACGGGATTTGGGGCAGAATGGATGTCGGCATTAACCCTAGAGCAAGAAGTAGAACTCACATTTAGATCGGTACGGACTCGCCAAAAGCCCCACACGCAATCAGTCAAACGATTATTAGGTAGTACTCTAGATCAAGTTACTAGAGAACGCTTGAATAAACTAAGACAAGACTTAAATTAGATAACGACTTCGGGAAAAGTAGAAATTGCGCCAAGATTTAGGAAGTGCGATCGCTCGCATCGATACTTAAATTCACATTTGTTACACTTCTCACTGCCTTGGGGTAATTGTCGAAAGTAATTAGATGCTTCTGATTCTGATATTTCACTTAAAATTTGAGTTAATTCCTGATAGGTTTCGTTACGATCTTGGCGATTGTAAGCGATCGCTACAGTAGTTCCAGTATTGGCAAACCAGTAAGACATGGAGAGTTGTTCGGGCAAATAATCGGTCGTAGCCGCAAGAATATAGAGATAAAGTCGAGTTTGCCAAGTAGAGTGTAAAATTGCAGCAGATATCGGTTGATTATGGGTTTTCCAGTCTAAAATCTGTGCTTGATTAGTTCCTAAAATCAATAAGTCATAAATGGCTGTGAGAATGTATGTATGAAGTTTATGAGTACGAAGATGTTCGGAATAGCGATTGCCCTCAATCATCACAGGTGGATTACGTTCAAAGGCTCCGATCCAATGTTGTAATTGCAGATCGCTGGCAGCTAGATTTGTAATATCTAAGCCTAGTTCTTTTTGCTGCATTAACAGGTGAAACCTACTCCCTTGTTCCATCTTAGTATTAAATTCGGATGGTAAATGTAAGTTATCTAAAACTTGATGTTGAAACTTTCTAGGGCACGATTGCCAAAGGTTTAGAGTGGATTGAGATACTTGCAAAATTTTAGGAGAAACTTTAGGCGAGATTTTATTCATTTCAAGGAATTAAGAGTTAGGATTTACAGCGATGCGATCGTCAAAAATAAAACATTCTCCCTGCCAGAGACTCGAATCTGTCGGCACTTCTTCTAGATACTTTAAAATCCCACCTTTAAGATGATAGACCTCCGAAAACCCTTGAGCTAACATATAAGCACTAGCTTTCTCACATCGAATTCCGCCCGTACAAAACATGGCGATCTTTTGATTGGGATCGGATAGATGTTCTTCTACATACTTGGGAAACTCACTAAAAAAATCTAAATTAGGATTAATCGCTCCCGCAAAAGTCCCGAACTCAACTTCATAAATATTCCTAGTATCAATTAGTAATATATTCGGATCGGTAATCAAATCATTCCAATCTTTGGGTTCCACATAAATTCCAACTTCACGGGTAGGATCGATATCTGAAATCCCAAATTTCACCAGTTCTGTTTTTAGCCTAACTCTTAGCTTATTTAAAGGCATAATACTTGAATATGATTCTTTATGTTCCAGATTTTCTAAGCCCTGCTGAGTTCGTAAATAACTGAGCAAAATACCAATACCCTCACGACTACCCGCAATTGTGGAGTTAATGCCTTCGGGAGCTAGTAAGATTGTGCCTTTAAGTTGATGGCGATCGCCCAACGATTTTAATAATGGACGCAATTCTCGATAATTGGCTAAATCTGTAAAATGATAAAAGTTCGCGATCGCAATCTGTTCTGGACTATTTAAATTTTTCTCCATCGCAAAATTAGCAAACTTTGCCCCCCGCACCGAAACCTGTTGCTCTTTAACTACAGCAAACCCTCGACTTTTAAAAAATGCCCTTGCCGTAATACTCGCCTCAGTACAAATCCGACCTATTCCTAACTCTACCGCTTTTGCCTCAATAGTTTGATACAGCCTTGTCCCCACGCCCCGCCGTTGATAGTCTTTGTGACAATAAAAACACCCAATATGACCGTTCGCTTCTAGTTCTGCGAAACCAATAATTTCTCCAGTTTCTTCGGCAATGTATGTAAAGCGATCGGTACAAACCTTCTCCCAATCTCGAAAATTTAGGTTTTCAGGTGCCCATGCTTGCACTTGATCGGCAGAGTAATCGCGAATGTTAACTTCCCGCACAGTGTCATGGAATAATTGAGCAATAAAATCAGTATCTTCAGGTTTAAATAATCGAATTTCCATTTCAAATTTTTACAAAGCTGTTAACGATTTCGAGCG
>CAZLKI010000141.1:0-7450 GCA_964560035.1 uncultured Synechococcus sp. | reverse complement strand
ATGGTAAAGCCCAACTTCCTTCAGACTCAGGTATCCAAGCAATCGTGCTATATCCCTGTCCGACTGTTATGGGTTTGGCTCCTGAGATTGTTGTTGGTTGATGTTCGTAAGTGCGATCTTGTAGTGTCTTTGCATAGGCAGGCTGTATGGTCTCCTGCGCGCACGATGTCTTCTGTATCAGGAATGTGCCTCACGTATTCTTGCATCAGCGTTTGTCTCGGTCATCTTGAAGGGCTTCATAGATACTCGACCATTTTCGGCGAAATACTGGGCTTAAGGATAGCTCTACAAAAGAGGTGATTTGCCGTGTTGTCAATACTGAGTCCATTAAAGGGCACCTCTTGCATTTCCTAATATTTGATATGTTTGCTTGCGAAATTTCTCGATTTTCTCCAAACTGTTCATGATGAAGTTGATAGGTTATCAATTATCAGCTTCCATCATTAAGTGGTCTATCTGTTATGGCTGACCACTTTTTTTGACTGGTAATAACAGTTTTTAGTCTAAACTCTAGTAACTACTAGGATGCCAAGCCAGTCGATCGATCCAAATAGAAGGATGCTCGGAGTGATAATCAATAGTTTGATAGGGAGAGAATCTATCAGCGTCATCAGACTGCCAAATTCTCACCTGTCCATCTTGACCTGTAGCAGCAAGAAATTTCCCATCATGACAAAATGCTATACAGTCAATTGCCCGATCAGTTAGTTCAGATAAAGTTTGAAAATCTTGAATAGAATTTTCATTAGATCGCCAAACTTGCATTTCTCCACAAGCAGAGCTTGCCGCCAAAAATTTGCCAGAAGGACTCCAAACTAAGCCCGTGATGTAGTCGTATAGCTTGACTTGCCACTGAAGAGCGAACTTAATTTTGGGCTTAGCTTACTTAAACATAGAATTAGTCGGCATGACATTCTTGTAGTTGCTGTTGCAAAATCTTAGTATCAAGATTGCGACCAATTAAGACAATCTGAATTTGGGGCTTTTTTATCCATTCCTCTGCATTTAGTTCGTAGCGCTTGCCACTAAGTTGAAATATATAGCGCAAGTTACCCTTAAACCACAGAATACCTTTAGCGCGATAGACATCATTGGGCAGTTGTTTATCTAAGAAGTGTTGAAATTTATCTAAATTAAAGGGGCGATCGCTTTGAAAAGAAACCGAAATAAATCCATCATTATCTAGGTGATCGGAGTGCCGATCGTGGCTATCTTCATGACTATGAGAATGCTCTTGATGATTGTGGTGTTTGTGCCGATCTTCACCGTGAACAGAAGATTTTGCTTTTGGAGCATAGTTAGATAACTGGGCTAAATCCACATCCAAAATTAAGGGTAAAGGAACTTCGCCATAGAGCGATCGCAGGATTCTGGCTTTACTTTTTCTAGAATGGATATAACTCTCCAACTCCAGTACATTTACTTCCGTCACTAAATCTGTTTTATTCAGTAGAATGATGTCACCGTAGTCAATCTGGCTAGAAGCTGCTTCGCTATCGTAGTGATTTGGCTTAAAAGTCTCGGCATCTACTACCGTCAAGATCGAATCTAAATATGTGAGGTGTCGTAACTCTGTACCCAAGAATGTTAAAGCGATCGGCAATGGATCGGCAATACCTGTAGTTTCAATCACCATGTAATCGACCCGATCTTCTCTTTCTAAAACCCGATAAACTGCATCCACCAAACCATCATTTATCGTGCAACAGATGCAACCATTACTGAGTTCCATCATGTCATCTTCAATATTAATCAACAATTGACTATCAATATTGATATCGCCAAACTCATTCACCAGTACTGCAACCTTTAAGTCTTGACGATTTTTGAGAATCTGATTTAGCAATGTAGTTTTGCCACTGCCCAAAAAGCCAGTGATGATCGTGACAGGCATACCGCGCTTGGGGATATCAGGAATTACTGTTGTCATTTATTTATTGGATTTAGTACTAGAAAGAAGAGAAACAGGTGAAAAAGCTGAGAATACTTTCTGCCAAGGGGCATTTTTTGCCAAATCACCTGCCTCTACCATGAACTCTTTAGAAATTAACAGTCATTGTAATTTCTTAGATAAATATAGCAGAAAATGCAAGAATGATAATCGTTATCATATAATTACATTAAACTTAGTTACGAGCAAAAAGCCTATGAAAACCTCAAATCATAGCCAAGCCTGTATTCTCAAGGTATTGGAACAAACAGATAAACCATTATCAGCGCAAGGAATTTGGGTAGAAATTCAGAGGCAAGGGCAGAAAATTGGTATTGCCACGGTCTATCGCAACTTGGAATCTCTGAAGATCGAGGGTTTAATTCAGATTCGGACTATTCACAATCAGGCAATTTATTCTTTAGTATCAGAGGAACAAAATTTTGCAAACTGTCTAAAGTGCGGCGAACGAATTCCCTTAGAAATATCTTTATCTCAAAGTTTAGAAGCTCCAACTCTACAAGCTCAGACCTTTGAAGTTTACTACCATACCTTCGAGGTGTTCGGATTGTGTTCGCCCTGCCAAGAGCGATCGCCATAAATGTAATCTATAATATATGATAATGATTATCATTCTTTAAGATTTTAGCTTATGTTTACCACTACCGAAAAAACAGTCCCCGTCACCGTGCTTACAGGTTACTTAGGATCGGGTAAGACCACTCTACTCAATCGCATCCTCACCCACGAACATGGTAAAAAGATTGCCGTAATTGTCAACGAATTTGGCGAAGTTGGCATTGACAACCAGCTAATCGTAAATACCGATGAAGAAATCTTTGAGATGAACAATGGCTGTATTTGTTGTACGGTACGGGGTGACTTAATTCGGATTATCAATAAACTGATGCGGCGGCGGGACAAGTTTGACCACTTAGTCATTGAAACCACAGGGCTTGCCGATCCTGCGCCCGTGATCCAAACCTTCTTCGTGGATGAAGATATGCGCGATCGCGTTAATTTAGATGCAGTAGTCACAGTGGTTGATGCCAAACACGTCCACGCCCATTGGGATAGCGAAGAAGTCCAAGAACAGATTGCCTTTGCTGATGTGATTCTGCTCAACAAAACCGATCTAGTAACTTTAGAAGAACTAGATCAGCTAGAGAAGCGGATTCGCTCCATGAATAAACTCACCAAAATCTACCGCACTCAAAACTCAGAGCTAGATATGGATGCAGTTTTAGGGATAGAAGCTTTCAATTTAACCCGTGCCTTAGAGATCGATCCAGAATTCTTAGGAGAAGACGCACATCAGCACGATGAATCTGTATTTTCTGTCGCAATTGTCGAACAAGGTGCATTAAATCCGATCCGTTTAGAAGAATGGCTTAGCTTTTTGCTCCAGACCCAAGGGGCTGATATTTTTCGGATGAAAGGGATTCTGCATATAGCAGGAGACAATCATCGCTATGTGTGTCAAGGCGTACATATGCTGTTTGACATCCTCCCAGATCGTCTATGGAAGCAAGATGAAGTGCGTAAAAACGAAATGGTCTTTATCGGACGTAATCTCAACCGTGAACAGCTAAAGAAAGATTTCTTGGTATGCATGGCTTAATTTAGTAAGTTACTTAGCTTGAAAAGGGGTGTACTTCCCACCTAATCCTTCCACAATTGTGCGAGTGTTAGCTATCATCATTCCTGTGTAAGTTTCGCCCTCAGTTCCCTTCGCATCCAATCCATCGGCAATCAGTTCTCTTTCAGAAACTCTGACCCCTGCTTCCTTGGCCACGGCGGTAATTAACTTGGGATTAAGTGTGACTTCAGCAAAAATTGTGGGAACTTGAGCATCTCTAATGATTTTGACCAGTTCCTTAATCCTAGCTGCCGTGGGTTGCTCATCGGTGCTAATCCCACTCAAGGCACCTTCTAGGGGAATATTATAGGCTTTGGAATAGTAACCCAGAGCATCATGGGTAGTGACTAATTTACGTGTTTCCACAGGAATAGTCGCAATTTGGGATTTAATCCAAGGATGGAGTTGCTCTAGTTCAGCAACTATTTGTGCTGAGTTCTTAGCATAAAGATCGGCTCGATCTGGTCTAAGTATGGTGAGATTTTTACTAATAGCCTTGGCAATTTCAATTCCATTTTTGGCATTGTGCCACACATGGGGATCGGCTTCTTTTGCATCTTTTTTATCTTCTTTACCATGATCGTGACCATGTCCGTCTTCTCCCATCAAGGGAGTTGGCACTGCGACTTCATTTACGGCAATTTTTGGCGCAGGATTGGAACTCGCTTTGATTAGTTTGATCGCACTTGGCTCGAAGTCATAACCACCATAGATAACTAACTTAGCTGAGTCGATCGCTTTACGGTCTTCAGGATTGGGCTGATAAACATGGGGATCGGTTCCTGCTTCGATCAAACACTTGAGATTAATCGTATCCTCTGCTATTTGCCTTGCAAGTCCACAGGAAACTGAGTTGGTGGCTACGACTAAGGGTAGATCTTCAGTTTTTGCTACGGGCTGGGAAGTAACTGGTGCAGGATTATTAACGGTCTGAGTCGGTTCATTATTACAGGCAGTAGTAGCGATCGCCAATATGCCAACGCTTAAAGCTAAAGAGAAGTTGATTTTGGCAGTCATTGTGTTTTAATTAAGGTAATGATAATCATTATCATACAAGTAACCATGTTAGAAGTCGAGAATTTAGTTGTTAGTTATCATGATGTCTCCGCCGTAGAAGATGTGAGTTTTTCTATATCAGCAGGGCAGGTCGTTGGAGTCATAGGTCCCAATGGCGCAGGAAAAAGTACAGTTTTTAAGGCGATGTTAGGGCTGATTCCCAGTTCAAGTGGTACGGTCAGATATCGGGAGCGATCGCTAAAAAGACAGTTACGTTCAGTTGCCTATGTACCGCAAAGAACGCAAGTAGATTGGGATTTCCCCGTAAATGTGTGGGAAGCGGTAATGATGGCAAGAACCAGACATCGCAGTTGGTTTGGGCGTTCTAAATGCCACTGTAAAGATGTAGTAAAATTAGCATTACAACGGGTAGGAATTTGGGATTTAAAGCAGCGTCAAATTGGCGAGTTATCAGGAGGACAGCAGCAGAGGGTTTTCTTAGCAAGGGCGATCGCCCAAGAAGCCGAACTCTTCTTTTTTGATGAACCATTTGTGGGCGTTGATAAAAAAACCGAAGCTGTAATTTTTGATGTGTTTGCCGAACTCCGTTCTCAAAGTAAGATTTTATTGGTGATTACCCACGATCTCGGTTCCGCTTTAGATAACTACGATCGCTTACTACTTCTAAATAAAGAATTAATTGCCGATGGCGATCGCTCTGAAGTAATTACCGCTAGAAATATCCAACAGGCTTATGGGGATAGTGTAATTTTGATCCAAAGAGAAGATAAGGTGTAAAGTAAATTAAATGCTCTAGCTTTGAAGGATTCGGATTAAGTCATGATCGAAACTGCTGAACAACTATCTTTGTACAAACGCGATCTCTTTTTATGGACTGAGGAAACGATCGCAAAGCTGCGGGCAAAAGATTTTGAAAACCTAGATTTAGAGAATTTGATTGAGGAGATTGAATCTTTGGGGATTTCACAGAAAAAAGAACTGCTGAGTCGATTAACTACTCTACTTGAGCATTTATTAAAACGGCTTTATATCAATTTACCGAATGACTATAACGGATGGGAACGGACAATCCGTAATCAACGACGTGAACTAAAATTATTGCTAATTCAAATGCCCAGCCTTAAGTCAAAATGGCACGATTCCTTAAACATATCATGGCAACTAGCTTTGGCAGATGTTAAGGCAGAATACAAATCAGTGTCTTTTCCCAGTACATGGCAGTTCTCTGATGATGTAGAAATGATGCTCAATCTCAATTTTTGGGAGTGAAATAGCATGACAACAATTCTTAAAGCCAATCAAATATCAATTGGGGAAGTACATCGCCTCTTTGGATTTCACAGAAGTCATCAAGATTCCTTTGCTCCTTTATTATCATTAGAGCCAATTTCTGAATATGAATTAAACGAACTGCAACAAATCCGAGAAGACTTCGATTGCTATCTAGCCGAAGGGAAAGTAAACGAAGGAATGGTGAATATGCTAACTACTGATCCTTTGATGCGCTTGGCGGGCTTCTATCGTGCTCCAATCACAATTTCACTAGAACAGGATATTGAAAACATTACGATTGCCGAAGAAGATTTAACCATTACGGGTAAACTCGACATCTTGGCTGTGCATAAACCTATCGGTCAGCCATTTTTTTGGGTATTACTAATTGAGTCTAAGAATAGTGCGATCGCTGCTTCCGAAGGATTACCTCAACTTCTAACCTATGCCCGTGACAGCTTGAAATCGCAAAAGTCAGTTTGGGGACTGGCGACCAACGGACAGAATTATCAATTTGCTTTTCTGCAATCCGAACCATCGCTTACCTATCAGTTGATGCCTCTACTGAGTTTGGTTGAGCTAAATTCTTCGATGCAACTACTGCAAGTTCTAAAGGCAATTTGTAAACTATAAATCAGTAAATTATGTTGAATTGGCTGATCGAACCCTTGGCTTTTGAATTCATGCGAAATGCGATCGCCATTGGCACTTTAATCGGTATTCTCTCCGCCGTAATCGGTAGTTATTTAATCGTGCGCGGTATGGGACTATTGGGAGATGTGATTGCCCACGCGGTTTTACCTGGACTAGCGATCGCTTTTTATGTGGGTGTAGATATTTTTATCGGTGCTTTTATTGCAGGTACAATCAGTACCTTTGTGGTGGCATGGATTCAAAGCCATTCCAAAATTAAAGTAGATACCGCAATGGCACTGGTATTTTCAGGATTTTTAGCCTTGGGAGTGATGTTAATTACCACGCTCAAAAGCAAGCTAGACCTCCATAGTTTTTTGTTTGGCGATATTTTAGGTGTTACTGGCGTAGACCTCTGGCGCACTCTATTAATTGCGATCGCTGTTCTGATTGGTGTAGCCATATTTTATCGAGAATTACTCTTCTATTGCTTCGATCCTTTAGCTGCAAAGGCAATGGGCATTCCCGTACATCTAATCAACTTCGGCTTAACCGCCGCCATTACCCTCACAATTATTGCCAGTATGCAAGCTGTGGGCGTAGTTTTAGTGGTTTCTCTGCTCACAGGTCCTGCTGCCACCGCCTATCTATTAGTCAAAAGGCTACACATGATGATGATCATCGGTGCTGTAATTGGAGTCTTCGCTAGTGTGAGTGGAATGTATGTTAGTTATTATCAAAATGTCCCTTCGGGCAGTGCGATTGTGCTAATTATTTCAGCTTTATTTCTGATGGCTCTACTTTTCAGCCCATCCCAAGGAATCCTAACCAAACGGAATCTTATTAGAAGGCTCAAGTCAATATTTAACTGGATAAATTAAGTGTACAGAATGATGGAAATCTATCTGATCGCGATCGCCGCCATGAAATAATTTCCAACTATTTTGCAACGAGATCCT
>CAZLKI010000140.1:0-7460 GCA_964560035.1 uncultured Synechococcus sp. | reverse complement strand
CAGTCTGGACATTGCCCCCACGATGATACCCCCGAACTTGTTAATCCGATAATTCAAGATTGGGTAAGAGCATTAGATTAGTGAGGAGTTAACTGGCTTCGTTTAAGCATCCTAATGTAGTCCCAAGATTTTGGGTCAAACACCAAGCTCTTTTGAGCATAAGTCCCCAGCTAGACTATACTTAGGACTCAAAGGCAGTCATGAACTCACCTTTCGAGTTCTATTTCGAGAAGTTAGTGATCCCAACATTTACGAAAAGGCTTAGTGCAATGGTTCAAAAAATTGCCTTATTCAACCATAAGGGCGGAGTCAGTAAGACTACCACCACCTTTAACTTAGGCTGGATGCTCGCCTCGAAAGGCAAAAGAGTAATTCTTGTGGACGGCGACCCGCAATGTAATCTTACAGGTATGGCTTTGGGCAAACAAACTGAGGATGACGAAGCAAGAATTCAAGAAATTTATAATACAACTTCAAACATAAAGACAGGCTTGGCTCCTGCGTTTGAGTCACAGCCTAGAGCGATCGAAGCCGTCGATTGTATCCCAGTAAAGGGTTGCGATGGGCTATTCTTGTTACCTGGTCACGTTGGCTTTGCTGAGTATGAAGTGACACTAGGCATTGCTCAAGAGCTAAGTGGTTCGATTCAAGCTCTTAAGAACTTACCAGGCGCTATCAATGATTTGCTTGAGAAAACAGCAGCTAAATTTAATGCAGACTATATTTTGATTGATATGAGTCCCAGCTTAAGCTCAATTAACCAGAATCTTCTAATGATTAGTGACTTCTTCTTAGTGCCTACTACTGCTGACTTTTTCTCTGTCATGGCAATCGACTCTTTAGCTAAGGTTTTGCCAAGATGGTATTCGTGGGCTAAGTCAGCAAGTTCACTTCAAATTCTGAGAGAGGCTAATTATCCTTTTCCTGATGTTAATCTGCGTTTCTTAGGAACCCTTGTTCAAAACTATCGAGTCATTCGAGGGAAAGAGACGGCTGCATTTCAAACCTGGATCAGAAAGATTGAGGAAACTGTGGCTAATAAGTTGATTCCAACTCTGAGCCAGAGCAATATGATGCTACCGAGCCAGATTTACAAAGATCAGGGAATTCAAGCTAGCTTTTCCCTTGCAAAAATTTCAAATTTTAATAGTCTGATTGCTTTGTCTCAAGAACATCGAACCCCAGTTTATGACTTAACCCCTCAGCAATTGGGACAAACAGGGATTGTTTTGAAGCAAAACCAGAAGAAGCAGGAAGAGTTTAGACAAACTTTTTCAGACTTAGCAGATAAGATCATTGCATTAAGTTCCGAAAGCTCCGTATATGCAGTCAGCGCTTAACCTATTTCGTATCAGCATTGGTCGAGTTCGAGACCTAATTGCACTTCATAATTCTGTCAAAGCACAGGCTACAGATGCGCTTGATATATCAGATATGTTACGTGCTGCATTAGTTCTTGCTGTAAGCGCATTGGATTATTATGTGCATGAGGTTGTGACGTTGGGAATACTCGAAATTCATCGAGGACAACGACCTGAACCATCACCTTCAGCAAACACAACTCAATCCGCCTTCTCCCGATTTCAGGTATCTTTAGGTGGCGCACGTCAAGATCGATTAACAGCAATTGATATTGCATCTTGGCTTGAAGCTGAAATTCAACAAACACAAGGGTTTGCGTTTCTTCAGCAACCTGATACAGTTTCAAACTTAATCCCTACAATATCGAGTAGCATTCTGAATCGGCTTAACAATACTTCCTGGTTAGAAAGTGAAATTAGGGAACGCCTTGGATATCAGAGCTTTCAACAAGCCGACAAAATTGCTGAAGCTATTAGATACATCTCAGACAAAACATTGTGGGAGGAGGTAGCTATTCACATGACTAAACCCGCTAAAGATATTAAACAGCAACTGAATTCGATTATTGATCGGCGAAATAAAATTGCTCATGAAGCTGACATAGACCCAACTTTTAATATTGGAAACCGATGGAACATTGATGAGGTGCTTGTCGGTGATGCAATTGACTTTATTAAGATACTTGTTGAAAGTATCCATAAAGTGCTGTAGAAATAGCATGTAGTATAAATTCATAACAAATTGCTGCAATAGTGGATAAAGTTAATCGCTAATATTCAACGTCCTGCCAATGACAAAGGAGCGATCGATGTCTTCCGTTCCGTATTTTCGAGCCCGCAGGGTAAAAAAGTTGATGAATTACTTAAAACTATGACCTGTCCGCTCTTGGCGATCTGGGGTGAAGCCGACCCTTGGATGAGTTCTCAAGGTAGGGGAGCTAAATTAAAAGAACATTATTCATCTTTGACCGAACATTACATTCAGTCTGGACATTGCCCCCACGATGATACCCCCGAACTTGTTAATCCGATAATTCAAGATTGGTTGAAAACTCTGGCTTAAATATTTGGCTTAAATATTTGGCTTAAATATTTTAGAGCGATCGCGAATTGCAATAATGTCTAGACTTTGTGAGATTTCAGTATTGGGATTAATTGGGATGAGTCTTTGCAAATAGGGCTGATATCTAAAAAGGTCGTAACCTTTAGATCTAAGAAACTCGGCTACGGGTAGACTGTTGGTTTGAGTTCCAGAGATGTTTTCATACATAATCGCGGGTGAATAAGAAGAAAGGATATTCTCACTTCCCATTAGAACTTGAAGTTCGTGTCCTTCGGCATCAATTTTAAGAATATCGATATTAGTTAATCCTTCGCGATCGCATAAAAGATCTAAGGTAATAGCTTCTACTTCTTCATAATTATCGAAATTACCCGATTCTGCTTCGGTGACGATTTGATTGAGTTCGCTGGCAGAACTGATGGCAAGTTTAATTTTGTCTATGCGATCGCTTGGTGTAAAAATCCCAGTAATACACCAAAACTCAGCTTTATTACTTCTATAAAAGTTACCCAGAATTTATACTTTTTATCTTCTGGGATCTGTATTATCTCGTCAAAATTTGAATTTGCAATTGCTGAGTCAGAGCATTAGCCGCCGCCATCCCAGCCGCAACCGTACTAATTGCTGTTTCCATAATTGCGATCGCGCACAACATCAACGAAACTCTCAACAAAAACTAGAATAGCCCCAAACAAAGCTAGAGCTACAATTTTGAATAACAACATTCAAAAACACTATATGCTCAATCGTTTCCATAACAGCATTGCCATAACTCAAAGACTTACAGACGGCTACATCAACCTTACTCAAATGGTTGCATTAAGTTCACAAAAGCCCGATCTGAAAATTAATCTAGGCTAAGATCGTATCCACTTTACCTTAGTGATGTATATGGGTAACATGGATGACTATAGGATTGATGACTATAAGATGCTTGACTTAGAACCCGGAGAATCTCTGGAAAATATTAAGCAGGCATATCGCGACCTTGCTTTTATCTGGCATCCCGATCGCATTCCCAATAATTCTCGACTCAAACACAAGGCTGAAATCAAGATTAAAGAAATCAATGAGGCATACCAACGCCTGCGGTTTTATCAAGCTTTGCTCCAATCCCCACCTTCACCTATTAAAGTAGATGAGCCAGTAGCTTATAAGCCAGTAACCGAGCCAATCTATACTCATAACCACTGGTCTGAATGGCAGTATGTAAGGGAATCTCAAGTGTATAGTAAGTATTGGGCACACCCATCTCAAAATAACCATCAAGATAATAGTGTGTGGCTATATTAATAAACTTCTAATGAATTTTCCAGATCGGACTCCCATACTTTTAGCAGATGATGTATCGGTATTTTACGGTGCGGTGACTAATAGCTCCTTGCCAGCGATCGCTTCAGTTAGTTTAGAAATCCAAAGCAATCAAATTGTGGCATTTATCGGTGGATCTGGATGTGGAAAAAGTACACTTTTACGATGCTTTAATCGCTTAAACGATCTAATTCCCAAGGCTTCAGTTCGCGGCAAAATTATATTCGATCATCAGAATATCTACGATCCCGAAGTCGATCCCGTATTAGTGCGGCGGCAGATTGGTATGGTGTTTCAACGTCCTAATCCATTTCCTAAGTCGATTTATGAAAACATTGCCTTTGGGTTGCGCGTTAATGGCTTTAAAGGAAATAAGCAGGCTTTAGATGAATTGGTCGAGCGATCGCTGCAAGCTGCGGCTTTGTGGGATGAGGTTAAAGATCGGTTAAAAGACAGTGGATTATCGCTTTCGGGAGGACAACAGCAACGATTATGTATTGCTAGGGCGATCGCCATTGAACCCGCCATAATTTTAATGGATGAACCCTGCTCTGCGCTCGATCCGATTGCTACGTTTCGGATTGAAGCCCTAATTAAAGAACTCAAAGCAAATTTTACAATTGTAATCGTCACCCATAATATGCAGCAAGCAAGTCGGATTTCAGATATGACTGCTTTTTTTGCGATGGATGCCCAAGGAGTAGGGAGATTAGTTGAATTCGATCGAACTGGCTTAATTTTTAATCAACCTCAACATTTATCTACCCAAGCTTATATTGGCGGTCAATATTAATATTTCTCAGTAGAATTTCCGCTCAGAATTCCACTTTAGAATTTCACTTTAGAATTTTTTTAGTACGCTAACTAATCGATCGAAGTCTTGACGAGTTTCTTCATAAGCATCAAAGGTTTTATCCACATCCCGCTTGCCTGCGGCTACATCGATCGCGATCAAATCTTTAAAAAACTTGGCACTTAAAGCCTTTGCCTTTGTAGGATCTCTGAGTAGTCTGATTGCCGAGCTTATATCTTGACGAACTTGCCCTAAAGGTCCGTGAATGTAGGTCTTGACTGTGATCCAATTATTATCATCGATAAAAGTCTTTAACTCATCAAGGCGATCGCCAATAACTTCCAACTTAGATTTGTTAGCAGCAACTGCTGGAGAATTTGATACAAATACACTAGAACTAAATAAAACTAAAACCAAGCAACCCACTAAGCACAGGGCGATCGCAGACTGCGTTAATGATTTCCAATTTAATCGAATACTCACAAATTTTATACCTCTTATTTATCTTGTAGATTTTGCTGTGGATTCAACTTTTTTATAGATTCAATTTTCCCATCATCTGGACATCGGCGATCGAGTTTACCCCGTTCCAATTACCCACTGCCACAATAGATGTTTACGTCCTTGACTTTCAATTTCTTTAACCTGCTTTACCAAAGTATGATGTTCTCGCTTACTAATACCGTGAAGAATATCCCAACTCTGGCGCATCAAGGTCGATAAAGTCATAGCTACACATAATCCTAAACCCATAAACGGTAACTGGTCGTTTCTAATTGCAACTCTGACAGCTGACCATGTAAAGTATTCTCTCCACAAAGCGATATCAGCGCGTAACAACCATATAGAGGCAATTCCCACTGTCAACCATAAAAATATTACCAAAGCCCAACGCATTCCGATCTGAACTAGAAGTAGTCTTTGCACTTTGATATCTATAAGTTCATCTGGCTCATCTGTGGCTAGCAAATTAAGATCGGTTAGTAAATTAGGATCGCGATCGTCAAGCATTTTTTACCACTGGTTCCGCTTTGTTAGATTCCACTTTCACTAAAGTTTCGACAATGCCAACTAAACGGTCGATGTTGTGTTCTTGTCGCTTTGAGGTTTCATTCACGATAAATACTTGCTCTGACAGGCGATCGAGTTTCTCGTTAAGTAATCTAGATTCTTCTCGACTTTCAATCACATTATTTGCCATGATTATCTCTAAGCGATCGAGCTTTTCATTAAATAGTCTTGATTCTTCTCGACTTTCAATTGCATTATTTTGAATAATTTCTGCAACTCGATCGAGTTTTAAATCCAGTCGTTTAGAAGATTCGGCTGTTTCTTCGGCTATGCGATCGAGTTTTTGATCGGAGTTTTTAGAGGATTCTTTGACCTCGACTAGATCGGATCTAAATTCTTTAATTGACTTTTCTTCATACTCAGCCATCCGTACCATGATTTCCTCGATATATTCGAGTTTGGTATTATTGCTCGAGATAGTTGTTAGATTCATAATTTTTATTAAGTGAGATCTAGCCAAATTTTAATTACGAAGTCAGAGATTTCTTCAAAGAATTATGACTGCGATCGCGCCACCAAGCTAACAAAATACTGGCATTGAAGATACTAGAATATACGCCTGCTGAGAATCCAATAATTAAAGCCAAGGCAAAAAACTTAAGGGTAGCACCACCGAATAAAAAGATCGCCACTAAAGGCAACATCGAAGTTAAGGTTGTATTGATAGAACGTCCAAGAGTCTGATTTACAGAAATATTAACTAAGTCATTAATGTTGTAATTTTCGCCGAAGATCTTAATATTTTCCCGAATGCGGTCGTAGATCACGACTGTATCATTTACTGAAAACCCAATTATGGTTAACAAAGCCACAACAAACAAACTATCGACCTCTATCCCCATAGTTAAGCCCAAAATCGCAAACACCCCACAGGTGATTAGGACATCATGCATTAAGGCTACGATCGCAAAAAAAGCATAATCAATCTGAAACCGAAAACCTAAATATACAGCGATCCCCACAAAGGATAAAAGCAACGCCAATAGTCCAGAAGTTAATAACTGATTACCAACAATTGGACCTACCCGTTGGATTTGGGATTTAGCAACGTCAATCTTACCGAACTTACTCAAAATTTCTTCTAAATTAGCCTGAAGTTGCGATCGCTCATTAACTTCTAAATCCCCAGTTTGTAACGATAAACCCCGCCCATCTTGCCCTAATGCTTGAATAGTAGCCTTCCCATAACCCTTCTCAGCGATCGCCCCCCGGACAACCCCAACATCAATAGGCTGCCCACAGTTACCGCTACTTTCACATACCAGTTCCACACTCAGACGTGTACCACCCGTAAAATCAATAGCAGGACGTAAAGGCGATCCCAAACTTTGCCAAGAAAGTAGCATTGCCCCCAGCCCCACTAAAATTGCTAAAGCTGATGAGGCAAGATAAATTTGACCATGTTTAATTACATTTAACTTCATAAAATAGTACCCGTAGATTTATCACCTGTAGAGTTAATGCTCGAACTGGAATTGCTAATCTTCCCAAAGGTTTTAACCCCATACAGGGATGGTTTACGGAAATTAGGATAACTAATAAAAGCTAACAATAATGCATGGCTGCAGGTAAGAGCCGTAAACATACTAATCGCCACCCCGACTCCAAGCGTAACAGCAAAACCCTTAACTAAGCCCGATCCCAGCCAAAACAAGGCTCCACAACTAATTAAAGTTGTCACATTACTATCTAAAATACTCGACCATGCTCGATTAAATCCCGACTCAACCGATATGTACAAAGTTTTACCCGCCAATAGCTCTTCCCGCGTGCGTTCAAAGATCAGCACGTTAGCATCTACAGCGATACCAATACTGAGAATAAACCCAGCAATACCTGGTAAGGTCAAAGTTACACCCAG
>CAZLKI010000139.1:0-7505 GCA_964560035.1 uncultured Synechococcus sp. | reverse complement strand
CATTTCCATTGATAATACGCTCTGATTCAACCATGCCAATACTTTTCAAGCCTCTGCATTTCTCCGCACCGATTAAATATTCGGTATTACCCATTGTCCAGTAGCTAAATTTTACTTTATGGTTATTTGGTGCTGATTCTTAACCTACTATGCCCAACTTTCTACGCGAGTTTTCCATAATTAGAATTGGTGGCAAACCGAGGGTCTTCTTGCGGATGAGAGATAAAATCTATAGAAATAGAGTTGAAACTAGGCAGTTGGCTGAATTGGATTTTTAGGAATCTTTTTAGCGATCGCCGGAAGTTGCCACCAAGCCAAATAAGGATGCTGATGATGCTCATGATGATAGCCAAAGTGATAGCAAGTGAGGAACGACCAAAGTAAGGGGCGATAACTGCTTTGAGTCCGAAAAGAGTTTTGATAACCGCCGATCGGCTCTTGGTGAGGTAAAAAGGTGCCGAAGTAGAAAAGTTGAACTGAACTTAGTAATGACGGAACGATCCAAAACAAAATTAGATTAGCGTCGTTCACATTAAATAGCCTATTCATGACGTTGTAAGCCGTTACTAAACCTAAAAGTCTCCACCAACTCCAGTACCTATACATAAAGTAAAAATACCAAGCGATCGCATTTTTATGTTTGCCATCGTGAAAATCAGGATCGGATTCGCAAGCAGGAAAGCCGTGGTGTTGCCAGTGGGCTGTTAAAAGTTTGTCATATGAAAACAAACCGTAGACAATTAAGCTAAACGAGCCGATCGAAGCATTAATCTGCGGATATTTAGGAAAAATCACTCCATGCATAGCATCATGCGCAGTAATAAAAAGTCCAGTATAGAGAAAGGTTTGACACATTATTGCCCCCGCCTTCCACCCTAAATTCTGTAGTGAGTTGGACTCTACCGTTTCTGGACTTAATACAAAACCACTTAATAGAGAACCCAGACTTATCGCCCAAAGGGAAATTATAATGAGGGCGATCGCCACTCCACTTATACCGACTTTTGAAACATTTAATCTAGTTTGAATCAAAGAATCGGGATTTTCTGGAGATAAATTCATAGGTTATATTAATTTAGTTTTACATTAATGAATGCCTGAAGTGACTATTTCAAGATGATCCTGCACTTTTTAATGCGAAATTGCATCATGTTAACGACAAGATCGATCTAAGAAATTGGAGTTATAGCTGACGACATTAGCCCCCAAAAGTGCAAAACACCTTCATGACTGAATACCTCTACTAAGATAGCCGATACAAAGCCAATCATGGCAAATCGACCATTCCAAATTTCTGCTTGAGGTGAAAATCCCCAAACCCAACCGTTGCGATCCGTAATTGCAGTGTCTGTATTGTTAACTTGCATAGTATTTGCTCCAAGATTTAAGAATTTACATAGTCTTTAGACTTTCTTTACAATGCCATGCCGATGATGGAAATCGTGTTTTACTTATCATAACAATGTATACCTTGAATGAATTCTTTTCAAATCTTAACTTTATAAAATAATTATGTTAGTTGGTTTGATCGCACCTCAATTGTTTTAGAGTGAAAAAAAATTTCAATACTAAAGTCTATATAGAAACTTAGATTGAAATCATTCACTACAAAATTTCTCTAGAAATAGGAAACCGAGATTATCTATAGATCTACAATTAACTTCAGTCAACTTACAAGGCAGTCATTACTTTAATTAGTTCTGCTGATAAATCTAAGTTACACTGCTTCTTAAAAAGAACGCCTGCAAGGATATAGATATTTTGAGAATAGAAGGCTTTACGATCGCTTTTTAGTTCCGCTATTCTATTTTTTACCTTGGGCTCCGAACTGTAATATCCGAAACTCATGGGTGAAATCATAAAGTCACTTACTTGATAGCCTTGGGCGATCGCATATTCAATTGTTCCCACTGGATCGGAATAGGCTGAAATCATTAACATCACACTTTGGCAGTTTAAAGCAAGAAGCCGTTTAGTGATAAATGCTCCATCCGTTCCGCCATGAAGTGAAGGCATGTATAAATTGTTATTAATGGCAGGCAGATAAGGAGGATTGGCAATCAAATAGTTTGCTTCAGACTGCCGCTCTCGATCGCGCCCATAAGAATCAAAAAAACAAGAATTGTGAACGGTATACCGATGATTGAGCTTGTAGATATCAGTCCAAGAGTTGGCAATTTCACAGGCTTTAGAATTTAACTCATAACCAGCGATCGCTCCATTAAATTGACTTTTAAGTAAACTATCGATGACTGGACTTCCATCTCCCGCTCCAAACTCGACAATAAAAGTATCTTCTGTGGTATCTCTACAACTATTAAACACCATTCTTTCTAAACATTGCGAATAGAATCTTGACTCTTCAGGGCAGGAGAAGATTTCCTGAGGAACATTATGAGTAAATGGATAAGCTGTAAGTTCTTTTTTAGAAATTGATTTGGAACTTAATAAAGACTGATTCATAATAAATTAATACTTATAATAATTATTCTTTTACTTGGCAACTTGGGTTCGTGAATGTCCATTCCAAGACCTGAATGGGAGCTTGTTTAAGCGCATTAGTAAGAGCCTCATCGCTATCGTATTTGAGTTCTGATAACAGACAAGATTCCACATTAACCGTAAACTCGTTGTCTTCAAAGGGCCAAGGCTCGATAGTTAGCTTTTCATCTAAACAACGTAAATCGTAACGCTGCCCGTCAATTCCGTGGGTAATTTCTAAAGCTCGACTATCTTCTGGGACTTGGCGTTGTGCCAAAATTAACGACAGGCGATCGCACCACTGCATAAACTGATAACCGCGCTCTGCATCTTTCTTAACAATGCCCAACTCCTTCTGCCATCGCTGCTGATCTTCTAGTTGAGTTTTTAAAAAATTATCCCAATCCTTAGAAACTCCAGCTTTGTTTTGGTTGAGAAAACTAACATGCATAGAAGTCAATAACGTCACCCAGCGACCGCGATAGCAAGAATCTTCGAGATGTTTTTTCAATTTTTCCAAAGATACTTCGGGCGGTTCTTCGCCAAGGGTAAAATCCAATGGTGCGCCAGTTTTAGTTAAATGATTTCCTTTCCATTCCCTTTCCAGATCGTCATGATGGGAGATCGCGGCGAGCGTTTCATAAAGCCGAACAGGAGAATCTTCCCGCCGCCAGTGACCGCCTAATTGAGCCGCTAGTAGAGCATGGGCACGATGATAAATTATTTCCCATCCGTCTTTAGTCAGATTAACAATCATATTAGTTCTATCCTAATTTCAACTTAAACTTAATTTCAGAGCTATAAATCTATAATTTCAAATCTAATCGAGAATTTTGGGAATCTACGGATCGAATTAACTTTAGAACTGCTTCCCCCGCGCGATCGCCCATGAATTTTTCTTGATCGTAGCCGAGTATTAATTCCCACGCTTGTTCGGGATATTTATCCGCTAAAGGTAAAGCTACATCAGTTAGCATCCACTGCCCATGACGTTCATCTTCCCGAATATGTAACTCCCAATAACCCATAGCCGTCTGTGAGAGTTCTAAGCGTTTTGCTGCCAGTAAATAGTCTGTATAAATTGTCGGACCAGCAATCTCAAAATATGTAAGCCCACCGTTATAACGCAAAAAATATCGTTTTCTTTCGGTCAGTAAAAAGTTATGATTAATGCTTGCTAAAACTTCCCACGGTACGATATCTAAATAAGCTTCTGGATCGGTATTTAGTCCTAATTCAGCCATCATTTGGGCAAAGAAAGTTGAATGTTTGCGACCTAACCGACCGTTTCCATATTCCTCTAATAAAACGCGAGTTAAAGTTGCCTGAATTTCATTGCTACTTCCTCCCAAAATTCGCGAAAGCCGACTTGCTTCTACCAATCCATCCAAAGAAGCGATCGCCAAGAGCAAACGGTATCCCGTCAAAGTTAAATCTTCTCGTAAATAGAGTTTTGATGCCGACAGGGAAGGATTTAGATCTCGAACTGCGCGTTGCTTTAATACTGATTTTACTTCTGCTTTATCTAATTTCTCTATCCTTTCTAAATCTATTTCTAAATTTAATTGAGTCATTTCCCAGCTTTGCCAGCTTGATTCAAGGCGATCGCGGATCAGTTGAAAGTATGTAGACCGTTCATTTTGATAGTTGCGTAAGTCATCGTACCAAAATAAGTTAAGGCGATTGAGACGATAAAGTATTCTTTGGAGGAATATAGATGCCATTTCCGTTTCAGCTAATTTTGAATTGGCATAAGCACTTTCTATTGCGTTCGCGATCGCTGCTTCAAAATCTTTAACAAGCCCTGGCTGAAGTCTAACTTCCTCATCTAAATTTTCAAAGGTAAGAAATCGCTTAAAGTCCTGCTCGGCGAGGGCATAATTAAATATTGGAGAATCAGAAACCTCCGAAATTTGCTCTACGATCGACAATTTGGGTTTTAATGTTGCTAACTGCATATATGTAAATCGAAATCAATATTCTGTAAATTATTTTGAAAATTAAAGACTTAATGAGGATTGAGACGAGCGATCGCCCAAGTGGTATAAGAGCCAATCGGACTCCAAATTAAATAAGGTACAAGTAATAATGCACTCCCTTGGGTGACAGTCCATACTGCTAGAGTCAGAGCTAATCCCAGACCAAAGCCTACAAGACCTACCCAAGTTCCTAATTTAAGATTGCGGGTTCTTAAAGTAACAGGAACGTAAGCGATAATTACGATCTCTAAAAGCACGTAAAGCGACATCAACGACCAGCCTTTGAAACTCCCTAGTTCCTTTTCCCAAACGTAATATGCAGAAATTCCTCCACATATTAAAATCACAGTCCAAATTACAGGAATTAACACCTCAAAAGTTAGCCACTGTGGGCGACGCAGTTGCTTAAACCATTTAGTATCGTCAGGTGAAACCAGATTGGCACCTAATGAAACCAAAAAAATAACTGCACCGATCGCCATCCATGACTTGATCATTGATTTAATTTATGGGTGAGTAGCTAATTAGGCTGAGATGCAATTGAGAGCTTGACTGCGAGTCGCTTTTCTTTATTTTGAGATGCGACTACCGCTTTAACCATAATACTTTTTACTCCTTTAATTTCCATTCCTAATTTTTTAATCTTACTAAGTTGATCTTGATTGGGTACGGTGCCTGTTACGGTGACAACTCCATCTTTAGCATCTACTGTGAGATTGCCCCCTGGAATATTAGCTTCTAACTTACTACGCATTTCACTTTCAAGATCGTTATCAGCGCGCTTTTCCTGATTACCTACTATATCATTTCGTTGTTCTCGCGCTCTAATATCAGCATTTAACTGCTTTTTACGAGTTTCACTTTGAGCATCATCTTTAGCAGTTTCAGTATTCTGAGTTACGGGAGTTTCATTGGCTTTATCAACTGTATTGGGAGCTTCAGTCGTAGTTCTAGAGTCAGTACAAGCGACTGTAGCAACTAGAAGAAAATTAGTTAGAAGTAAAGCAACCATTCTTGGGTTCATTTGGAAATACCTCAATTTATTAATCTTTTTACTTGGATTTTATTTGGATCGGGGCTTAAAGTTTAAGCTTGGAATTTGAAATTTATGATTCTGTTTAGAGATTTTATTAAATGGTTGATTAATTACACAAGTTCCATTTTCTAATCCATTTTCTAAACAGTATTCAATCAATAGATTTAATTAGTAGTAACAGATGTTCTAGTTCTCGAAGATTCATAGATACTCCATTCATGGATACCATGCTTTCTGAAAATAGATTCAGCTAGCCGAAATTCTTCATCTGTAACATCATCAACCATTGCTAAATAATCGCCTTGAGCCACGCGATCGCTAAATATTCTGGCACGGTCTTTAGGAATGCCTAATCCAATTAATCCGCCGAAGACACCGCCAGTTACTGCACCGATCGCACTACCAGTTAAAGTAGTGGCAATAGCAGTAGCAGCAGCACCTGCCATTACAACTGGTCCCACTCCGGGAATGGCTACAAGCCCTAAACCTACTAATAATCCAGTCAATCCCCCAACTGTACTACCAGAAATCAAACCTTTGGTCGCACCTTCATCGGCTTTATTATCAACATCGCTAAGTTGATTACCTTGTTTGGCACCAGCTAGGTCAGAATGACTGTTAACATCGTTAGCAATGATAGAAATCTTACTCATTTCAAAGCCACTGTCTTTCAATTTGTGCAAAGCTAACTCAGCATCTTGATGATTAGAAAATGTACCAATAGCGTGTCTATATTCTCCGATCATGATTTTTGCTCCTTAGGTTAAATACTACAAAATTAAAGTGGATGCAGGAGGGAAACTTCTTCTTAAAAGCCTGACTCCTGCAAAATAATGTTTGATTGGAAACTTGACTAGAAAAAAGTATGGATTGATAGCGACCTAAAAATCACGATACTTATTAGAGACTTATTAGAAAAGAGTGAACAAAAATCAGTCTTAGCCTAGATTTGTACTAGCCATTTCCGATGGTTTTGTTTGAACATCACTGTTGTTATCATAAATACCCCAATCGTTGATTCCACGGTGACTGAGGATATTTTGGGCTCGACGGATATCGTCATCTGAGCCTTCTACCATAATTAGATAGTCTCCACGATCGACGCGATCGCTGTAGGTTCTAGCCCGTTCTTCAGGAATTCCCATACCTACTAATCCTCCTACGATTCCACCGGTAGCAGCACCAATAGCTCCACCAGTTAAAGTTGTTGCCAAAGCCGTTGCCCCAGCCCCCGCAAGCATTACAGGACCTACACCCGGAATTGCAATCATTCCTAAGCCTACCAATAAGCCCGTAAGACCACCAACAACACCGCCAGTTGCAGCTCCTCTAGTAGCACCTTCATCGACTTTGTTATGTTCTCCTATATCCGAAAGGCGATCGCTTCCTTCAGCCCCTGCCATACTCGAATTGCGATCGATATCCTGTCCGACTACCGAAACCATATTCATCGGAAAGCCACTATCTTTTAGCTCTCGTAAAGAAGCTTCAGCATCAGCATGATCGGAGAAAGTACCAATCGCACGCCTGTGTTGTGTTGTAACCATATTTTTTTACTCATTTTTGAAAATAGTTAGGTTTAGCATCTACTTCAAATATTTATCAAGTATTTAGTTTGGAGACATTATTTTTAGTGAAATCACCTAACAAACTATCAATCTAATTTTGTAGGAAAATATAAATTGATACTTGGTTTTACACGAAAATAAATCTCAGTTAACACTTAAAATTGATTCTGTTAAACAAAGAAACACTTGCAAAAGTATTTAAAACATCTGCCCTAGATACTGTTACATTTTGATGTTAGAGATCGCGTATGAGTAAAGTCTAAAAATTGAATGATTTGTATAAGATGTTCTAAAACTCTTTAATTTGTTACAAAAAAATTAATTAATAAAGCTATTTGATTTGAGCAATTGGATAATTTTATAAATCCTTGATAATACGCGATCGCATAAACTTTAAAAACCTCGATATGGCTTGTCATATCTTCATTAGGAATTTAGAAC
>CAZLKI010000138.1:4721-7555 GCA_964560035.1 uncultured Synechococcus sp. | reverse complement strand
GGAAAGTAATTCAAAAATTAGATGAACTCTTGTTAAATGAAGGGTTAAATGAAGGATTAAATGATGGAACAACTGATAGTGGTAGATTTGGCAGCCATAAATTAAGCCATAAATTAACTAGAGGATACAAAAATGCTTTTATTGCCAACACTCTCCACGGTCTAGCTTTTACAATTGCAGGTTCTCACCGCGAGTTAGCAGGCTTTAGCCCCGATGAAACTAAAATTATTTCTGGATCGCAAAAACTTCGGCTTGTAAAAATGGCGGCGATCGAATGGGCGCGGAACTTTCCCAAACAATACAATCGCTTGATCGAAGGACGCAGTTTTGATGGCGAAGAATCCGAACGTCTGCGTAGACAGACGACACTTCGTACCGATATTTTGCCAACTCTTGCCAATGAGATCGTTACCACCGCTAAAAGTTCGCAGCTATCACCTCAAAACCTCCACGATTGCGGAGAAATCTTAGAGATTGGCGCGGGATTGTACGAAACCTACAATAGATTACTCAAATCGGCTCAGGCGATCGATTATGACGACATGATTATCGGAGCATTACGAGTGTTAGAAAATCCATCAGCGCGGCAGTTTTGGCAAGATCGGACATTTGCTGTATTTGAAGATGAAGCTCAAGATTCTTCGCCTCTCCAAACTTTGCTCTTAAAAAAATTAGCCAGCCAAAAATTAGCCAGCAATTCGGCGGATAAAGTCACTAACCTAGTTCGAGTCGGCGATCCCAATCAGGCGATTAATTCTACTTTTACCAGTGCCGACCCCCGATTTTTTCAAGAGTTTTGTCAAACTGCCAGTCAAATCGTTAACATTGCCGAAGCAGGAAGAAGCTGTTCCGAAATTATTAATGCGGCAAATTTTGTATTGGAATGGGTGAATAATTCCAGTTATGCCCAGCTTGAGAAGCCATTCCTATTTCAAAAAATCATACCTGTCGGTGATGCGAATCCGATCGCTTTAGGAAAAGGTTTAGAAATTCAGTTTCCACAGGATATCGAACATACCGTTGCCATTATTAAAAACAGAATTATAGATTTACTTGCAGATGACCCTAATTTAGCGATCGCCATCCTCGTCCGCAGTCACAATCAAGGTAAATTTATCTATCGCTATCTATCCGAACTTAAAGATTCCGAACTCAAAGATATTAGAATTTATGATGTCGAAGATCGCGATCGCAACCTCAAAATCCCTAGAGAAATATTGGGAATCCTGCAATTTATCGAACGTCCGCACTCACCCGATAATCTTAAAGCTTGTCTAGAAATCCTTTTAGATCGACAGTTAATTAAACCCCAAGATTTTAATGCACTTGCCAGCCTTCCCGAACAATTTCTCTATCCCACACCGCTCGATCCCAAATTAAATCCTCAAGCTCAATTAGCTCAAAATATCTGTACGAGTTTGTTGCGATCGCGTTTAGAACTACCTCTCTATAATCTGATTGCTTTTACTGCTTTGACCCTTCAATACGATCGAGGCGAACTGGCAACTGCCGATAAACTGAGCGATCGCCTGCGTCAAGAACTGATTGGTAACTACAACATCTCTAATTTACTCTCCACGCTCCAAGAAATCGTTTTATCGGAAAAATTTGAAGCGATCGAAATTGAGAACCCCGAAAATCAATATACGCAAACGGGACAGGTGACAATTATCAGCTTACACAAGTCCAAAGGCTTAGATTGGGATGTAGTATTCATGCCTTTTTTAGACGAAAGAATCTGTCCGGGTAAATCCTATATTCCCGAAGCAGGCAAGTTTTTAGGCGATTTTAATCTGACCGATGTAGCGCGGATTCAAATGCGGGCATTAATTAATCATCAAGAGATTTCCGATCCCAATACCTCATGGCTAAATGCCCAAACCCTCAAGCAGCACGAAGAATTTCGACTTCTCTACATGGGAATGACCCGCCCCAAACGCCTACTTCATATTTCTGCCAGTGTCACCGCTCCTTTCTCTTGGAATAATATTGAGAGTAAAAATAAATTTGCTCCCTGTCCTGCGATCGCCGCCCTCTCCCTCCAATTTCCCCAGTCTGTAATTCCCTGCTAAATCATGCTTTGGTAATGAGGTTATACTAGCCTTAGTTTTGCAATAAGAACTATGACTCAAACTACTCTGCCCTCTGATTCCTTAACTAATTACTTGACCGTGGCAATACCGCCCACCCAAAAAGATCTACCCTTTGATGATGGCAAAAATATGGAAACCTTCAGGCACAAGTTGCAGATGGATATTTTAATCGAAACTCTTTATCCTTGGCTAGAGCAAAGAGATAATGGCTTTGTGGGGGGTAATATGTTCCTGTACTTTAGCATGGTACAAGTTCGCAATAAAGATTATCAAGGTCCAGATTTCTTTGTGGTACTAGATGTCCCCAAGGGCGAAAGATTAAGCTGGGTTGTTTGGGAAGAAGGGAAGGCTCCCGATGTCATAATCGAACTTTTATCCCCTAGTACCGCCGCCAAGGATAAGCTTGTTAAAAAATTAACCTATCAAAACCAAGTGCGAGTACCAGAATATTTTTGGTTCGATCCGTTTAATAGTGACGATTTAGCAGGATTTAGATTAGACATTAACACCTATCAACCCATACTCAGTGATTCTCAAGATCGATTAGTCAGTCAACAGTTACAACTGGCTCTAGTTAAATGGTATGGCTTGTATTATGGAGTTAATGCCACATGGCTGCGATGGGAGACTTTGGCAGGTGAATTATTGCCTACGGGACAAGAGAATGCCGTAAATGCCCAAATTAAAGCGCAAGAAGCTCAGGCTAAAGCTAATGAAGCTGAGAATAAAGCTAATGAAGCT
>CAZLKI010000138.1:0-4621 GCA_964560035.1 uncultured Synechococcus sp. | reverse complement strand
TAAAGCATTAGAAGCGGAGGTTAAAGCCAATGAAGCACAGACTAAAGCTAATGAAGCAGAGGTTAAAGTCGAAGAAGTCCAAATTCAAGTTCGAGAAATGGAACAGCGATCGCAAGATTTAGAAAATCTTTTACAGCAATATAAAGAAAAATTTGGCGAGCTTCTATGACTAGCAGAAGGGAAATATTAGGAAGTATTTTAGGATTCTTAGGAACTTCCAATAGCAACAATAAAGTGATTAAGCCTCCAGTTCTCAAAAAAGGCGATAAAGTGGGAATGGTCGCGCCCGCTAGTAATGCCTACGAACCCGAAGAGATTATTATTGCCAAAGAGACAATGGAGCAATATGGCTTTGAAGTGGAACTAAGCAAAAATATCAACGCCCAGTATGGATATTTGGCAGGTACAGATCGGGAAAGAGCGGAAGATATCAATACCATGTTTCGCCGTACGGACATCAAAGGGATTATGACCTTTTCGGGCGGTTATGGTTGCAGTCGCATCTTGCCTTTATTAGATTACGATGCCATTCGCAAAAATCCTAAAGTGATTATTGGGCATAGTGATATCACCGCTTTGTTATTAGGAATTCACAAGCAGACAGGATTGATTACTTTTCATGGTTCTTCGGGTCTAACAGGCGTGGGGGAATATGCGATCGCTAGCTTTAAAAATACAATCATGTCCACTAATGCGATCGGACAAGTGGCAAAACCACCTAACACCAATCGTAACAATCGCTTAATTACAATCAAAGGTGGAAAAGCGACAGGGCAGTTAGTGGGGGGAAATCTCACCTTAGTTACAAACTTGCTAGGAACCCCTTACGAACCCGATACTAGGGGTAAGATATTTTTCTTAGAAGATATTGGTGAAGAACCCTATCGGATCGACCGAATGCTGACGCAGTTATGGTTGGCAGGTAAGTTCGATCGAGTCGCAGGAATTGCTTTAGGGCATTTTGTCGATTGCGTTCCCAAAGAATATCAACCCAGTTTTTATGAAACCCTCAGCCTCGAAAATATCTTGCGCGATCGCTTTAATTCACCCGATCGACCAATCGGAAAACCAACTTTATACAATCTCATGTTCGGTCACGTTACCGAAAATGCTGTATTACCGATTGGAGCGATCGCGACCCTTGATGCTACCGCTAAAACACTAATAATTAATGAAGGAGCAGTTATATAAACTATTTTATTATCATGGCTTATAGCGAATTTACATTAGCCAAAGTCAAAGCAACCATACTAGAAATTAGGAGGCATTTTCTCGATACCAAGCGATTGTATTTTTCAAGCCTTGGCTAAAATCGACTTGGGCAGTGAAGTTAAACTCCTGTTTCGCCCGTTCAGTATCCAAGCAACGGCGGGGTTGCCCGTTAGGTTTATCTGTTTGCCACACGATTTCGCCATCAAATTCCATCAATTCACAAATCAGCGTGATTAGATCTTTGATAGAAATTTCATAGCCTGTACCTAAATTAACTGGTTCTGAACCCTCATAGTCTTGGGTACCCATGACAATTCCGCGTGCGGCATCATCAGAATATAAAAATTCACGGGTAGGGCTACCATCACCCCAGACTGGAAGCTGATTATCACCTCGCATTTGCGCCTCATGAACTTTACGAATCAAAGCAGGAATCACGTGGGAACTTTTAGGATCGAAGTTATCGGCAGGACCGTAGAGATTTACAGGAAGTAGATAAATGCCATTAAAGTTATACTGTTGTCTGTATGCTTGAAGTTGCACCAGCAAAGCCTTTTTCGCTACGCCATAGGGAGCGTTAGTCTCTTCGGGATAGCCGTTCCAAATATCATCTTCTTTAAATGGTACGGGCGTAAATTTAGGATAAGCGCAGATCGTCCCTACACAGACAAACTTTTTGACTCCTGCTTGATAGGCGGCATGAATCAGTTGGGTACCCATGATCAAGTTATCGTAAAATAGCTCGCCGGGCTTTTGTTGGTTTAAGCCAATACCACCGACATGGGCAGCAAGATGGATCACGATATCTTGATTTTCTGTTACCTTTTGGCAGTTTTCCCAAACTCGAATATCCAAGTCTCGCGATCGCGGAATCGAGAGTAAATCTTTACTAGCGCCAGCCTCTAATAGTTGAGCTACCACTTGCTGTCCTAAAAATCCTGCCCCGCCAGTAACTAGAATTTTTCGATCTTGAAGCAAAAGTGTCATTTTGAGAATCCTACGATGTTGGTGATATTAATTTAAGCCCGAAATGCGAAATTAACTTTAGAACTAAAATCTTAGAACTAATTTTAACGAAAGTTGATTTATTTACAATAGTTGGGTTTGATTGATTAACTCTACTTAGCTCCAACTAGCACCGCTGTTTTGTCTGAGCGTTGCCATGTCGGTAGGTTTGCTTTGACTTGTTAGTCCTATTGCCTGCATATCAGCATCGACCATTAGGTACACCAACTCTTTGAAAGTAACGCTAGGCTGCCAGTTAAGCTTCTGTTTTGCCTTAGTCGGATCGCCCAAGAGTAATTCCACTTCCGCAGGACGGAAATAGCGCGGATCGATCTCTACATAATCTTCCCACTTTAAGTCAACATAGCTAAATGCCAATTCTAAAAACTCGCGAATAGCATGGGTTTCACCTGTAGCGATCACATAATCATCGGGTTGCTCTTGCTGTAGCATCAACCACATTGCTTCTACATAGTCTTTGGCATAGCCCCAGTCCCGTTTGGCATCCAGATTTCCCAGATATAACTTTTTCTGTTGTCCGGCGACAATCCGAGCGATCGCGCGGGTAATTTTGCGAGTAACAAAGGTTTCACCCCGTCTGGGAGATTCGTGATTGAACAAAATGCCATTGCAAGCAAAGAGTCCGTAAGATTCTCGATAATTAATCGTCTGCCAGTGGGCATAAACCTTAGCGCAAGCATAGGGGCTGCGAGGATAAAAGGGTGTGGTTTCGCTTTGAGGTACTGCTTGAACTAGCCCAAACATTTCGGACGAGCCTGCTTGATAAAACCGAATTTCTTTGCCTATACGTTGCTGAAAATCTCGAACCGCTTCTAGTAAGCGTAAAGTTCCCATCGCTACCGAATCCACTGTATATTCGGGTGAATCAAAGCTGACGCGAACGTGGGACTGTGCCCCTAAGTTATAAACTTCGTGGGGTCTAATCGCTTCGAGTAGTCTGCCTAAAGCGGTACCGTCAGTCAGATCGCCGTAGTGCAAGAATAATTTTGTTTCGGGTAAGTGCGGATCTTGATAGAGGTGATCGATGCGATCGGTATTTATAGTGGAGCTACGACGAATAATTCCGTGGACTTGATAGCCCTTCGCCAGCAATAGCTCGGAGATATAAGATCCGTCTTGTCCAGTGATCCCAGTAATTAAAGCTCGTTTTTGATCGGTCATATTCAAGTTATCGTTCTATAAATGGTCGTAATTGATTTTTCGGTGGAGATTAGCTCTACTAGGTAAACCATATTAATACCAGATTGAGACTAAAGAATAAACCTATTATTTGTCAACCCAGAATAATCTAAATTACAAATATTACCTATTTAGTATGGATTCGATTGAAAATTATTATAAGAAGTCCAGATCGGAAATAAAAAATCCAATTCAATCGCTTTTGTTATCAAGATCCAGATTAATATAGGCAATTATTAACAAAATATAAAGAAAGATATTAAGTGTCTCCTCTTATTCAAATCGGCTGTTTATTACCGCAGGCATCTGTTTATGAGTTGCTAACCCAATTTTTGCCAAGCGATCGCTTTAGTGCAATTAGCTTTAATAGTATCGAGTAATTATCAAAAAATTTAATCGAAGAACAATCCAATCAAGATTGCTTGGTAATTTGGCTAGATGAAACCGATAGTCCTAATCGACCATTAGATTTAGGTATTTGTCTGCCCACAGTTATAGTCTCCCATAGCTCTCAAGTCCATATAGATTCAAGAATAGAAGCCACCTATCCCTACCCAGTTAAGCTTAAAATCGAAAATTTGGTCGAACTACCCGAAGCCATTGATAGAGCGATCGCCCTATTTTTAAGACTGCCTACCTAATTACCAGCCCAAATATCCGATCTCGATCGACAAATAGAAATCGATCGCCTCGTTACCGCTCAATAAAGACTCTCCGAGAAACTTCAGGAAAGATTGGGATATTTGGGAGTTTATTACAAACGCGATTCCAAACAATTCTGGCTTAGACTTTCAGATTCAGATAAGGCACAGTACATTCAACGCTTGCAAGAAATATATCGTTCGGTTATTTTGGAATACTTCAAAGATAAATCCAAGCACTTGAATACTTTAATCGATGAGTTTGCTAGTATGTGCTTCTTTGCGGACATATCCGTATCCCAAGTATTACAAATTCATATGGAACTAATGGATGATTTTGCTAAGCAGCTAAGATTGGAAGGACGTAATGAAGAAATTTTGCTTGATTATCGCATTACTCTAATTGACGCGATCGCGTGTGAAATGTATCGCCGATCTATTCCTAAAGAGCCGTTGCAATAACCTAGATAAATTTAAGCTAGAAATGAATTAAGGAGATTTCCAGAAATAAAATTACCCATTATTTAGGTCGAATTAAAATATCCCATTTGGGTAAAACTAGT
>CAZLKI010000137.1:0-7639 GCA_964560035.1 uncultured Synechococcus sp. | reverse complement strand
AAATTATGTAATATTATTGTGAGTAATTTAGGATTGAAGTGTCGATGTTTACCACAAAAGTTGGACCGCGTAAAGTTCTAATTAAACTAGCGAATTTAATTTTTGGTTTAGATGTTGAAGCAATTCTGATGGTGTGAGTCAAAGTGTAAATATCTAAAAACTTATGTTATCTCAGTTAAGTTTTGGTAATCTCGGCAAACTGTTTAGTGGTAAAGCTCAAGGTATTGGTATTGAAATAAATTCAGAAAAAGTTAATATTGCCCAACTGCGTCGCAAAGGGAAATCTGGCTTTAAACTGATAAATCATGCTAGTGCTGTCCTCCCTGAGGGCATAGTTGAAGAAGGACGTATAAGCGATCCTATAGCCTTAGGGGAGATTATTCGCTCCTTAATGGCTGAGAAAAAGTTTAATGAAAAAAAGGTTGTCACTGCCATACCGGGTCGTGAGACTGTAAGTCGGTTAATCAAACTGCCAGCAGAAATTTCCGAAGTTGAGTTAAGAGAAATGGTTCTCAATCAAGAAGCCAGCCTCTATTTACCCTTCCCTCGTGAAGATGCGGATGTTGACTACCAAAAGCTCGGTACCACCCTTGATGATGATGGGGTTGAAAGGTTAGAAATATTAATGGTTGCTACGCCCAAAGAGGTAACAGATATGTACCTTCAGGCTATGCAGATTGCCGAACTCAATACTCAAATTGTCGAGGTTACAAGCTTTGCTTTGATCAGAACCTTGAAGGATAGATTATCAGGTTTTGCCACTGCATCTGAAGCCGTAGCAATCGTAGATATTGAGTATGAGTCTACTGAAATTACTATTGCTGTCGATGGAGTTCCTCAGTTTTCCCGAACTGTAGCGATCGGCACTGCTCAAATTCAAAACGCTCAGTTAAGAGCAGTTAACCTTCCACCCAGACGCAATACAGACATGGATATGTTGTCCTCTATGAGCGTACCTTTTCAAAACAGTGATACGGTTGGCATATCGGGTCAGGGAAGTAACCCCGGTGACGCTGCAATTTTCCGAGTTCTGGGAGATCTGGCTGATGAATTAAGACGCTCCATAGATTTTCATACCAGTCAAAATGCTGGCTCAGATGTTATTCAACTGTTAATCGTTGGACCAGGTGCTTGCATAGCCGAACTGAGTGAATTTTTTAGCCAAAGGTTAGGGATCGCCGCATCACAAGTCGATCCCATTGAAGCATTGTCTATTAGTTGTGATGTTGAGATTCCGAGACAGGAACGCATGGGAATGTCTGTAGTGTTGGGTTTAAGTGTGAGGGAAACTTAATTTATGTATAACCTTGATATAAATTTTCTAAGAGATCGAGAGCCAACTGCTCAAGAGATAGGTACTGCTGCCCCGATTGCAGATTCTCAGTTCTTAATTGGTGGTGGGGCTGTTGCAGTTGTATTGCTTGCGATCGTGGGCGGAATATACTTCTTTCTTCAGTCTCAAGTTAGTAGCTTAACGGCAGAACTTGGCACATTAACTAGCCAAGAAACAGTCTTAGACACTGAACTAAAGCGGCTAGCTGGTTCTGAAGCTGAAGTTAAAGCTGTTGAAGATCGGACAAAACTATTAACAAATTTGATTGTTAAAGATATTCCTATGTCTGTAATTTTGCAAGATATAAGAGTAAGAACTCCAGAAAGCGTTCAAGTCTTTTCGATCGCTCAAGCAGGGACTAGCATTACTATTACTGGGCAGTCAAGCGGCTTCGATCAAGCTAATGATTTTCTTTTAATCTTACAAAAGTCACCTTACTTAAATCCAGCTACAACTAAACTAGCTAGTGCCCGACAGAAACCCGCAGTTAAGGGAGTTAATATTGTCTTGGTCGATTACCAAATTACGACATCATTAACCGAGCAAACTACCGATAAATTGGTTGCAGATCTGGAAAAGTCTGAGGCTCAAGGTGCAGTAACAAGAGTCAAATTACTACAAGAAAAAGGAGTAATCACACAATGACGGCTAATATTGGTGCTGAATTTGAAGAGAATACAGGTGGGGTAGTGCTTTTTGGGCAAACTCTATCAGCCAAAACCTTGGGTATTGCTCTAGGGATAATTGGGATTGCGGCAGCAGGTTATGTATTTGCAAACTACGTTCAACCGTTATGGACGACTATAGATACAACCAAAACGAGTATAGCGGAGAAGACCAGTAGTAATACTGCCAAGGCTGCTCAAGTCAAGCAAAAGGGCGACTTACCCCAAAAAACTGAGTTAGCAAAGACTCGGAGTGAGGTAGTTTCTTCCCTCCTGCCTAGTACCGATACTATGGATACTTTGCTAATTGACCTAAATAAATTGGTCAAGACGAGTGATGTCAATCCATCACAGCTTACTGGCGATCTACTTGAGTCTTTTTCTCCAACTCCTCCTAGTGCGATCGTACCTGAGGGTCAATATAGAACTCAAACTTTAAGCATTCAGTTTGCTTCTAGCTATAACGATCTAATCTCCATACTCAGAAGTATAGAGTCACTTAGGACTTTAGTAGTAGTTCAGGATTTACAGCTAACAAAAAGGCAAAGCGTCACTTTTCGGAATCCAGGCAACCTTACCGCAGAGCAGCAGAAAGCTCAGATCGAGCTACTACCACCTGTACTCAGCACAACATTTAAGTTAGTTGCGTATATACCAGCAACCGATGAAGAAGTTAAAGCTTTAGCACCAGCCGCAGTTAAGCCTACTGGACAGTAGAGTAAGTAGTTGGTTATTAGTTAAGTCTATTTGTAAGTTAATGATTTTTGAAGTAGTTTAGAGGAGTTATACGTTATGAATATCAAGTTACTATTTTTTTCCCTTGCGATCGCATCAATCTGTCCTCAGATTTTATTAATAGCTTTGCCATCTCACGCAGATTCAATCGATCTTGAGCAAAAAAACGAATCGCAGAAAGGATCGAATCTTGCAATTTCACCCGATAAGATTGCCCAAGCAGTTCAATCAGAAGTTTCAAATCTTCCCGTCAAGGCTCTGTTTAATTCTAAGGTTACAATTACTGGAACTGATGGAAAAGCTAGAATCGCCCAACAAGTTGTTCCTATCCCACTGCCTTCTCAAGTTCCAGTGACAGGTTCTCCCGTACAGCCACCATCTCCTCTGCCAGGTAGGATTCAAGGTGTGGTTCCACCGTTTCAAAGAAGACCGATTCCAGCACCGTCGGGAGATATATCCGTTGGGACTTTTAGTCTCAAACCTGAAATCATTGATTTAGGTAGTACAGAAAGAGTTCCTCGGATTTCCCTCAGAGAAGCTCCAGTTCGCGATGTTTTAACCTTAATTGCTCGAGTTGCTGGTTTAAACGTGGCTTTTGCTGATGATTCACCTTTAGGTGCGACAACTCCTGCAGCTACATCTGGAGGACCTCGAATCTCATTAGATATTGAGAATGAAACAGCCCAAGATGTCTTTAACAGCGTTTTACGCTTAAGTAATTTGGATGCCAGTAGAATTGGCAGAACTATCTTTGTAGCTGCAAAACTTCCAATTAATCTTAAAAATATTGTTACTCGTAGCTATCGCTTAAATCAAATCAGTGTGGGTGAAGCTTCAGGATTTTTATTAGGCTTAGGTGCTGAAAGAACTGTTAATCGTCAAAGACCGATTCCCGGAGTTACAACCGCTCAAGTTGGTACGGCAGGTGGAATTACAAACTTAACTGTACCCACTGAAACTATTCCAACCCTAGAAAGTTTGACCCCGAGTGCTACTTCAATTTTGCCTTTGAGAGGACTACAAATTGCTGCTGAAGAACGCAGTAACTCTTTAACCCTAATGGGCTCGCCCAGCTTAGTCGATTTTGCCTCGGCACAACTCGGTAGGTTGGATTCCAGAAAGCGTCAAGTTTCAGTTAATGTCAGAATTGTTGATGTACAACTGCAAGGAAATCAGAATCAAAATGCCAGTGCTTCCTTTGGTATCGGCGACAGTTTCTTTACCTTTGATAACGGTGCCGCAGTTGTGAACTTTGGACAATCTCGTCCCCCAACTTCGGCAGAGTCAGCTATAAGCCTTTTAGCCAATCCAGTGATTGCAAATCCTTTATCTGGAGCGAATTCATTTATAAATTTAAATGGACAAACCTTCATAGTACCAAGAACATCTCCGGGTACAGTAGTGAATGGAGAGGTAATACAACAACCTGGAAGCTTACCTTTTTTGCCTAGAATACCAGGTTTGAATTCTAGTCCTACTGTCCCAGGGGTAACTGATATTACGGATGCAACTAATAATATAATAACTAATACAACTACTATAGTTGATGGACGAGAAGTAAGGACGACAACAAGTACTCCAGGAGTAATTGGAACAGTTACATCTGCTTTACCATCATTATTCCAATTTCCAAGCCAGTTTTTGGCAAGATTGCAGTCAAATATCCAAAATGGTAGTGCCAAAATCTTGACCGATCCAGTTTTGACAGTTCAAGAAGGTGAAATTGCCCAAGTAAGTTTAACTCAAGACGTATTAGTGGGAACAATTCAAAATCAAACTACGATCAACCAAGTTACTACTACTACGGTTCAGCCGAATATTCAACAAGCTGGGCTCACATTAAACATTAATATTTCTCGGGTTGATGATAACGGATTTATCAATATGTCGGTCTCGCCTTCTGTAACTTCGATCGCTAACAGTGTTACGTTAGGTAATGGGGATACAGCATCCTTACTATCTAGAAGAACGCTTACATCTGGGCAAATTAGGCTTAGAGATAATCAGACTTTAATTATGTCGGGAGTTATTCAAGACTTCGATCGCGAGACGGTTTCTAAGGTGCCATTTTTGGGAGATTTACCAATTATTGGGGCTTTATTCCGTAGTCAAAGAACTGAAAAAACTCGTAATGAGGTCGTGATTGTCGTAACTCCTCGGATTATTGATGATAGCGATCGCGCTCAATTTGGTTATACTTATCAGCCGGGAGTTGAAGTCCAAAAAATTCTAGATAGTAATAGAGTTCGTGCTGTTCCTGCGCAAAGATAAGATCCTTAAAATAAGTTACAACAAAGACCCCCTTTCAAGATTTTGATTGGGGTTTTTTAATAATTTAATTCTTTGACATAAAGATTCTTTGACACAAAGTAAAACTAAAAATATTCCGAGGACTGAACGCTCCATCTTTAATGCAAATCGAAGTGGTATTCAACTAATTTTTCTACAGCTATTACTAGATCTAATCTTCTTGAATTTTTAAATGGAATTAGGAACTTGGGTTAGTTTCTGCTTCAAGATTGAGGGGAATTAATGGCTGTGTTTGAATTTGTTCTAGGGCTGGGACTAATGCCGATGGAGTAGGCTCGGGTTTAGTTGAATTTGGAATCCAGCCCGCACTTAAGACTAGAGTTAAACCCAGAAATAAAACTGTTAATATCCAAGTTAGACGGTTTAAGCTAGTCTCGGCACTTTTAGTACTGGCAAAAAGTTGAGCTTGTCCGCCTATACCACCTAGACCATCACCCTTAGGGCTATGCAATAAAATTAAAAAAATTAAAGAAGCAGCAATCACTGCCCATGCTACTTTCACGAAGATATACATATTTGAGTTTTATCCAAACTTTATAATTAGCCTTAATACTTTATCAAATTTGTAAGCCCAAATTTGTAAGCCGATCGAATTAGTAGCTAGATCATTTCAGATAGTTTCATCCAGCGTTCGGTACTAAGTTCAATTTCATGATTTAAGTCCGACAATCGTTGGGAGAGTTTTTGGACTTCGCTAAATCCTGAGGGTGGAGCATCATAAAGAGTTTTTTCGATCGCCTGCTTTTCCGCTTCTAATGTCGGAATTTTTGTCTCTAATATTTCTAACTCACGGATTTGTTTATAGGATAATTTTTTGGGTTTGGCAAAATTAGAAGTGGATTTACCTTTGGTTTCAGTTGTGGGCTTGGGATTGATTTCTTCCTCTTCTTGTTTTTTAAAGTCTAAGTAAATGGAATAATTGCCGGGATACGATCGCAGCTCACCACCTGATTCTATTGCCAAGATCGTATCTACAGTCCGATCTAGAAAATAGCGATCGTGAGATACGGTAATTACACAGCCGTTAAAGTCTTCAAGATATTCTTCTAAAACTGCCAGAGTTTGCACGTCTAAATCGTTAGTAGGTTCATCTAAAATTAGCAGGTTTGGCGCACTCATCAAAATCCGTAGTAAAAATAATCGCCTTTTTTCACCACCCGACAGCATATTAATTGGCGCATATTGCTGATTGCCAGGGAAGAGAAACCGCTCTAGCATTTGGGAGGCGGAAATCTGAGTGCCATCGTTAATCTTTATAAACTCGCCTTCTTCTTTCAAGTAATCTATGACTCTTTGATTTTGAGCGGTATCTAAGGGCTCGGAATGCTGATCGAAATAGCCGATGTGAATGGTGTGTCCGATATCAATGGTGCCAGTATCGGGAGGAATTCTGCCAATGATCATTTCTAAAAGTGTGGATTTACCTGCGCCGTTGCTGCCAATAATGCCAATGCGGTCTTCGGGGGAAAACTCATAGCTAAAGTCTTTAATTAAAGTGCGATCGCCATAGCCTTTAGAAATATTTTGGACTTCAACAACTTTTTTACCGATACGTCTGCCCACCGTGGATATATCGACTTTGCCTTGAGCTTGTTTAAACTCAGTATTTTTCAGGGCATGGGCGCGTTCGATTCGGGCTTTTTGCTTGGTACTGCGAGCTTTAGGTCCTTTTGCCAGCCATTCTAATTCCCGCCTTAGTAAGCCTTTATGTTTGCGTTGGGTGTTGATATTTGATTCTTCTGCCATCGCTTTTTTATCGAGGTAATAGGAATAATTACCACCGTAGGTAAATAAATCCCCTCGGTCTATTTCTAAAATCCGATTTGTCACTTTGTCTAAAAAGTAGCGATCGTGAGTGATGAGCAGGATAGCCCCACGAAAGCGTTTGAGATAACTTTGCAGCCACTCTACAGATTGGGCATCGAGGTGGTTGGTCGGCTCATCCATTAGCAAAACGTCAGGATCGTCGAGTAAGGCTGTGGCTAGGGCGATGCGCTTGCGGTACCCTCCAGATAAATGTCCAATTTTTGCCTTGAGGTCAGTTACGCCGAGTTTGCTTAGAATGATTTTAGCGTTAGTTTCAGTTTCCCAATTTTCGCTGACGTTATTACTGAGATTATTAGAGTTACCTGATTTGAGATGAAATATTTGCTCTAAAACTGTAAGGCTTTCGTCTAAGTTAGGCTGTTGGGGCAGATAGACGATTTTTGTACCTGAATTAACGATTAGTTGACCGCTATCAATGCTTTCCAGTCCCGCAATCATTTTTAGGAGTGTTGATTTGCCCGATCCATTGGTACCAATTAAGCCGATTTTATCTGAATATCCGAGGCTAAAACTAGCATCTTTAAGAATCTCTTTGATCCCAAAGTCTTTTTTGATCGATTGGAGAGTGAAAATACTCATTACTTTTTTATTTACTGGAAGTTAATTGAATATTTAGTTGAATATTTAGTTGAATATCTACTGAACCTTTAAGCTGGGTTTTTGATAAAGATTCTTTACTAGATATTTAAGTTACAAAACATTTTAAGTCTTTTAAGAGATAGATGTACTGCTGTTTAATTAAGATAATTCTATATCTATATCGTATTTA
>CAZLKI010000136.1:0-7644 GCA_964560035.1 uncultured Synechococcus sp. | reverse complement strand
CTTGAGAACTTACTCAGGTGATATACCTATGAACTTTAATGAAATGACTTTCAAAGAATTAAGAGAATATCTTCTGACCCACAGAGATGATGTAGAGGCACTTCACGCATTTTCAGATCGCGCCCAAACCATGCCACCTAAAGCTGTAGTGGGAGCTAATGAGAGTTTAGAGAAATTAAATGAGGTGACCCGGGCGATCGCCAAATCAGCAAGCTAAACTTTAAACACTGTGACTACAGGTTCTATAAAATTTAGTATAGATGTTTGATATGTGTCATGGTCAATTAGGTAATAGTTGATGAAGCCAAATTAGTTTAGCTTTGCTCTAACAGTATCGATATTCTTATCAGGTGAAAAGTACGATCTAGCACTTTAAAATAGATTCCATAACCAAATCTAAAGGCACCTCAAAAATCAGTATGTATAATTCTTCAAATCTCAAACTTAAATTTGCTGAAGAATTTATTCTATTAGTCCGAGCAAAGTATCCCATCATCTACGTGGTCACGGCGGAAGAAGAACGGGCAGAAAAGGTCATTGTTCAAGTTGCCAAAGAGTGCAATCCCATTCGAGAAGTATTTTGTTACGACCTAATTAAAGGCTTCGATCATAGTGGCACGGGCAAAAGTAATTTTCTCCATGCTTTGGAAAAACTGGAGCAGGAGTCGGCAACGGCAATTTATGTAATTCGGGACATTCACCATCGGCTCACAGAGCAAAAAACAGACGAGCAGATTATCCGTCAACTCCGCAATTTATACAGGAACTTACGGAATACCTGCAAAACTCTGGTGCTTCTAAGTCCGATTTTAGAATTGCCAACGGAATTACAAGAACAAATTACCGTTTTAGATTTTCCTTTGCCCGATACTAACGATATCAGATTGGCAATTAAGCAGGCTATTCCCGATGTGCAGATCCGACTGAGCGATCTGGAAATGGAGCAGTTAATTAAAGCTTGTTTGGGGTTGACGCGCGATCGCATTATGCATACCCTAGCCAAATCTATCGTCCAAAAGCAATATATTAGTGCCGCCGATATCGATCTAGTTTTAACTGAAAAGCAACAACGCATCCGTCAGACCGATTTTTTAGAATTTTTTACGCCTAGCGAAACCCTCGATAACATCGGCGGTTTGGATAATTTCAAGCACTGGCTAGGGCAAAGACAACTGGCTTTTTCGGATGCAGCGCGTGAATTTGGTTTGCCCAATCCCAAGGGAGTTTTGCTGATGGGGATTCAAGGTACGGGTAAAAGTCTGTGTGCTAAGGCGATCGCCCATCTTTGGAATTTACCCCTATTGAGACTAGATGTGGGGAAGTTATTTGGGAGTTTGTTAGGGCAATCGGAAAGTCGGACGCGCCAGACTATTCAACAGGCTGAAGCTATCTCTCCCTGTATATTGTGGATTGATGAAATTGATAAGGCATTTGGGGGCATAAATGGGATGTCGATGGACTCTGGTACCAGCCAACGGGTATTTGGCACCCTTCTAACATGGATGCAGGAAAAGTCTAGTTCGGTATTTATTGTGGCAACTGCCAATAATATTGATGCTTTACCTCCAGAGTTGTTACGAAAAGGTAGGTTTGATGAAATTTTCTTTATCAATTTACCTAACTATGCCGAGCGCAAACAGATTTTAAAGGTGCATTTACATAGGTTTCGTCCCGATTCCGTAGCTTTTGATATCGATCTCATTGCCAAAATTAGCGAAGACTTTAGTGGTGCCGAAATCGAACAGGCAATTATTGAAGGGATGTATTCTGCCTTTAATCAAAATCGCGACCTCGCAACTGAGGATATAGTAGAAGCAATTAAAAATACTTTTCCCTTAGCTAGTACTGCTCGCGAGCAGATTAATTATATGAAGGCTTGGGCAGAACAAGGACGGGCGCGGAGTGCATCTAGTTTATCTAATTTATCTACTGGGCTCTTTGATGAATCGGATGAATTGGAATTAGCTTATACGGGTATCACTACTAACGTATCCTAGAGCAATGGTATCGCTTGCTTGGGAGAGCAACTATAGTAATGCTACACAAAACTTTACAAGCTTCTAAACTCAATAAATAACTTCAAAACATCTAAACAAATATCTAAACTATGGCTATAAAAAATGAAGAACCTAAAAACCAGCGATCGCGCATTATCGGTAATGTTTTATTGCTAGTTGGTGGTGGATTGCTACTATTAAATTTCATATTTCCCCGCTTTGCTACGCCGCAAATACCCCAAGTCCCCTACAGTCTATTTATCCATCAAGTTCAAGAGCATCAAGTGGCGCGGGCATCGATCGGGCAAAACCAGATTACCTATCAATTAAAAGATAGCGAGCCTACAAATGCTAGTTCGATCTTGAGCACTACCCCGATTTTTGACTTAGAACTTCCTAAACTTCTGCAAGCAAACAGTGTAGAATTTGCGGCGGCTCCGATTAAAAATAACAACAGTTGGTTTGGCACTCTAATCAGTTGGGTCATTCCGCCTTTAATTTTTGTGGGCATCTTCCAACTATTTGGACGGTTTGGTGGCGGTGCAGGTGGACCTGGTGGATTGCAAATTGGCAAAAGTAAAGCTAAAGCATATGTACCTGGAGATTCTTCTAAGGTCTTGTTTAGCGATGTGGCGGGAGTGGACGAAGCTAAAACCGAGCTTGTAGAAGTTGTCGAGTTTCTCAAAACCCCAGAAAAATTTACCCGCATTGGTGCCAAGATTCCTAAGGGTGTCTTATTAGTGGGTCCTCCGGGTACGGGTAAAACTTTATTAGCAAAGGCAGTGGCAGGTGAAGCAGGCGTACCGTTCTTTAGTATCGCTGGCTCGGAATTTGTCGAGTTATTTGTGGGTGTCGGTTCGTCACGGGTTAGAGATTTATTTGAGCAGGCAAAAAAGCAGTCGCCCTGTATTGTGTTTATTGATGAATTAGATGCGATCGGGAAATCGCGCTCTAACAACGCCATGTTTGGTGGTAACGACGAACGCGAACAAACTCTAAATCAATTGCTGACCGAAATGGATGGCTTTACCGATGATGGCACGACCGTGATTGTCCTCGCTGCAACCAACCGTCCAGAAACCCTAGACTCCGCTTTATTACGTCCAGGTAGATTCGATCGCCAAGTTTTAGTCGATCGCCCTGACAAGATTGGACGCGAAGCAATTCTCAAAATCCACTCGAAAAAAGTAGTTCTCGATCCTGAAGTCGATCTAAATGTGATTGCCACTAGAACCTCTGGATTTGCAGGGGCAGATTTAGCAAACTTGGTGAACGAAGCCGCGTTGTTAGCTGCCCGACAAGGACGTGATGCTGTAAAAACCGCCGACTTTGCAGAGGCTGTAGAGCGAGTTGTGGCAGGACTAGAAAAGAAAAGCCGAGTTCTTAACGATAACGAAAAGAAGATCGTAGCCTATCATGAAGTCGGTCATGCCCTAGTTGGGGCTTTAACTCCGGGCAGTGGCAGAGTTGAAAAGATCTCAATTATTCCCCGTGGGATGGCAGCTTTGGGATATACCTTGCAAGTTCCCACCGAAGACAGGTTTTTACTGAGTAAAGAAGAAATTCAAGCCCAGATTGCGACTTTATTAGGCGGGCGATCGGCAGAAGAAATCATCTTTGGTAGCATTACCACTGGAGCGGCAAACGATTTGCAAAGAGCCACAGAACTGGCAGAACAAATGGTGACGAGCTATGGCATGAGTAATGTTTTAGGTCCTTTAGCCTATCAGAAAAAGAGTAATGACTTTTTAGGTGGTGGCATGAATACTGGGCGGAGTCTGAGTGCCCATACTTCAGAATTGATTGATAAAGAAATCAAGGGGATTGTGGAAGGGGCTCACGATCGCGCCTTGGCAATTCTCAACCATAACCGATCGCTACTTGAAACTATTTCTGAAAAACTACTAGAAACTGAAGTAATTGAGGGTGATTTTCTGCAAACTTATCTGACCCAAGTAGTAGCCCCTTAAACTTAGTTCTATATCACTATAAAAACTTAATGCCCTTATTAGCTAATGATGAGGGCTTTTTTTAGGGGCTAAATCTCGCTAAATTTCTTTAAATTCCTAAATGCAGTAACTTACGGAGAATACCAAGAAATCTTATAGAGTTTTTTTATGGTTAAACCCTCATTCCGCTCTAAATTTGAGGCAAAAATAATTAAAATCCCAAAATGCTTATTTAGCAATAGTTTCACGAGAGGAGGTAAGTAACAGTTACTTATGTCAGTGCCAGTTAGCGAAGATAATTGAGAACAAAAGTCATTTGCGATCGCTGGAAGCCTTATTCCTCCTTGCGAAATGTAATTATTTTTAGAGCTTAATTAAGAGCGGAATGTGGGTTGTAAAACTCTGACATAGGGATAGCCATAACAATTTGCTTGTAGATAGGTTACGGTTTCGTCTGTAGAACCATCATCAACAACTAAAATTTCATAATCTTGATCGATGTTTTGATTTTCAAGCGCAGCTAAACATTTTATAAACATTTAACAAATACCTGCCCGATTACAAAATATCGTCTTTACTTCAGTTTTTGTTTGATAAAATTCACGAGTTGCTGCAATTGTTTGTGCTGATTTACTAGCTGTTGTTCTAAAGATTTGACTTTGGTCTCTAGCGTATTTACCCGATTTAATAAAACTGGATCTGTAACTCTTGGGGCAACTTGCAATTGGGTCTGATCTGATTTTACGCCCGCCAATCCTACAAGAGGTCGCTTACGAGAGAGCACAACTGCTTTTTTAATTGCCGTCATTAATTGATTTTGGTCGATTGGTTTTTCAATAAAAACTAAGTATCTATCGTCAAAAGGCTCTGGAATTTTACTGGTTACTTCTTCTTTGCGCCCCGACATAATAACCAGTGGAATGCGGCTGAGTTCTGGGTCTTGTTGTAGTCGTTCGTAAACTTCAAATCCGCTCATCCGAGGCAGAATAAAGTCTAAAATAATCATCCAAGGTCGGTTCGTTTTAGCCGCTTCTAATCCTTTGATTCCATCTGCAGCTTCAATTACTTCAAAGCTATCCTCAGGCAACATATCACGCACCATGTTGCGAATTACTCGGCTATCATCAATTACCAGTATTTTGTTTGCTGCCACTGTGTAAAAATTTAGGGGTAAAGATTGTGGGTATAAATAGTTAAATATTTAGCTAAGTATTTGTAGTTTTCACTCTAGCGTAGAATTGAGCTATTGTCATCAAGCATTAGTTTAAGATTTAATTTATTTGACTTTATAAAAATCTTATTAAAAATTTTGTTGATAGATTTTTCGATCTAGATTAATTTTTAAGTCGAATAAGTTAGAAAGTTGTTAGATGCAGTTTTTTATCTAAATTTTTAGTATGGTGATTCGAGACCCTATTATTAATTGAGCATACACAAGCAAATTTATAATGTTATCTATTAAAGAAGTTCATAAGCTGCTAGTAAGTGGCGATCGCACGGCTGTCGAAATTACCCAAGAACATTTAGATCGAGTTCGTAAACTAGAGCCTCAATTACATAGTTTTATTACGGTTACAAATGAGTTGGCGATCGCTCAGGCACAGAAAATAGATAGACAAATCGCGGCGGGAGATCCATTATCTTTACTTTCAGGTGTTCCCATTGGCATCAAAGATAATTTATGTACTCAGGGCATTCCTACAACTTGCGGCTCTAAAATGCTGCAAAACTTTATTCCGCCCTACGAATCTACGGTGACATCTAAGCTTTTTGCTCAAGGAGCGATCGCTATTGGTAAAACTAATCTGGATGAATTTGCCATGGGAGGCTCGACCGAAAACTCGGCAATGGGTGGAACGGCTAATCCTTGGGATATTTCGCGGGTGCCCGGTGGATCTTCGGGAGGATCGGCGGCGGCAGTATCGGCAGGAGAATGCATTGTTTCAGTTGGTTCGGATACGGGTGGTTCTATTCGTCAACCTGCTGCTTTTTGTGGGGTAGTTGGGATCAAGCCTACCTACGGATTAGTTTCACGTTTTGGCTTAGTGGCTTTCGCATCTTCATTGGATCAAGTTGGTTCCTTTGGACGCAATGTGGAAGATACGGCAATTTTATTGGAGGCGATCGCGGGCTACGATCCTCAAGATTCCACTAGCATCAATACTACTATTCCTAAATATTCTGAACTGCTCACTCCAGATTTAAAAGAATCCCTTAAGGGTAAAAAAATTGGCATAATTACCGAAACTTTTGGGACTGGCTTAAATTCGGAAGTAGATAGTGCGGTGAGAGGGGCGATCGCTCATTTGGAAAGTATGGGAGCCGAGATTCAAGAAATATCCTGTCCCCGCTTCCGTTACGGGCTTCCTACCTATTATATTATTGCAACCTCTGAGGCTTCGGCTAATTTGGCACGCTATGACGGTGTGAAGTATGGATTGAGAGATGAGAATGCCGAAAATTTACTAAATATGTACTGCCAAACTCGCGAACAAGGCTTTGGGGATGAAGTCAAGCGCAGAATTATGATTGGTACCTATGTACTTTCGGCTGGTTATTATGATGCTTACTATCTCAAGGCACAAAAAGTCCGAACTTTAATCAAGCAGGATTTTGATGAAGCTTTTAAGAAAGTAGATATTCTGGTTTCGCCCACTGCACCAACTACTGCTTTTGCATCGGGTAGTAAAACTAAAGACCCCTTGAGTATGTATCTTTTGGATTTGATGACCATTCCCGTCAATTTAGCAGGATTGCCAGGGTTGAGTTTACCTTGTGGCTTTGATTCCCAAGGACTTCCCATTGGCTTACAAATGATTAGTAATGTGCTCAGAGAAGATATCTTATTTCAAACCGCATTCGCCTACGAGCAAACTACCGAATGGCACAAGCGATCGCCTTCGATTTCTATCTAATTTAAACAATATCTCCTCAATATGATTACAGAAATTCAAATAGAGAATTACAAATCAATTCAAAACCTGAAGATGAATTTGGGGCGAGTTAATGTGTTTATTGGGGAGAATGGTTGTGGCAAAAGTAATATCCTAGAAGCGATCGCCCTTGCCTCAGCCGCAGCAAATAACAAATTAGATAACGAGTATTTAGCTCCTAGAGGTATCCGTAATGTAGAACCTCAATTTATGCGATCGGCTTTTGAGGAGGAGAATCTTCAGAATGACATCAAAATAAACCTAAAAGTGGATGATGGATTTGAATTGAAATTTGAATTAAATCATGATAATCAGCCCTACAGTAAATGGGTAGATAAAGGAGAAATACCTCATAGTAGTTATATTGGTTCTTTAAAATACTTAAATGAACTTATGAAAAAATCTCCTCATGATCTTAAACTTTTAGAACTTATAAATGATGACAAGCGTTCAAGACTAATAATTCAAGAATTATCTAGTGGATTTCCAAATCTACAGACTTTTTTTATATACTCTCCTGAAAATACTTCATTACGCAAACTTGAGGAAGAAGGGCAAATTCGACCTCTTGGAATTAAAGGTGAAGGCTTATTTAAGCTTCTAAAAGTTATAAGTGACGAAAATCAAGATCAAATTAATGAGATCAAAGAAAAGCTCAAACTTCTAGATTGGTTTGAGGATTTTGAAATTGCCCAAGGCTCATTTGGCTCTGAGAATAGAATTCAAATTAGAGATAGAGATTTAGATGAGGACTTACCATTCTTC
>CAZLKI010000135.1:3342-7705 GCA_964560035.1 uncultured Synechococcus sp. | reverse complement strand
ACTTAGGAGAAGGGGTTGGGGGATGAGGGACAGTTGACTTCTGCGTAACATCAGTGAATTAAGTGAAAATGTTAAAATAAAATTCAAATACAGCAAAAAACTTAATCCAAATCCAAGGTGGAAATACTATGGCTACTTCTAAAGACGGAAACTTCCCCATTACTAAAACTGATGAAGAATGGAAGTCAATTTTGACTAAAGAACAATATGATGTCCTCCGCAAGCATGGAACTGAACGCGCAGGGACTAGCCCTTTAGATAAGATTAAAGATTCTGGAACCTATGTATGTGCGGCTTGTGGTACTCCGCTATTTAACTCTGATACTAAGTTTAATAGCGGTACGGGTTGGCCCAGTTTTTACGATCCTCTAGAAAATAGCGTGGGAACTACTACCGATCGCAGTTTGTTTATGACAAGAGTAGAAGTACATTGCCAAAATTGTGGCGGACATTTAGGTCACGTTTTTAACGATGGTCCCCAACCCACAGGTCAACGCTACTGTATGAATGGAGTTTCTTTGAATTTCATGCCCGAAGAATCCTAAGCGATCGCGACAACTTAGAAGTAGCTTTTAGTGGTGCTTTTTAACATTTTTCTGAAGAAGTTAAACTGGATCTTTAATTTGTTGAAATTTTTGAATTTTACTCAGTATTTTAGACATTATTAGGATTGAAATCTTTTTGGAAAATAATTATGACAGAAGCAAAAAATGTTTTGGGCACACCACTAGAAATCTGCTGTACCTCACCCATGACGGGCTTTTATCGGGATGGTAAATGCGAAACAGGTGCCCAAGATCTAGGAACTCACGTAGTTTGTGCCAAAATTACCGAGGAGTTTTTAACCTTTACTAAGTCAAGAGGCAACGATCTAAGCACACCTGTTTTTAGTTTTCCGGGCTTAAAGCAAGGCGATCGCTGGTGTTTATGCGTATCAAGGTGGCAAGAAGCTTTAGATGCAGGTGTGGCTCCGCCAATTATTTTAGCTTCGACCCATGAGGCTACTTTAAAGTCTGTGAGCTTAGAAGTTTTACAAGACTATGCAATCTGATTCCGTTCAAAATTCTATTCAAAATTACGCTCGAACAATTCGATTTAAAGACACGGATGCGGCGGGGGTGGTATTTTTTGCCAATGTTTTAACTATTTGCCATGAGGCTTACGAACATTCTCTAGAAGTAATTGGTTTAGATCTAAAGCTATTTTTTAGTAATGCTGGAAGCTATGCCGTACCTATAGTTCATGCTCACATAAATTTTTTGCAACCGATGTTTTGTGGCGATCGCCTTTTAGTCAATCTTAAACCGCAGCAATTAGATCCTTATAGCTTTGAAATTAATTACAGGATTACTAATGAGAATTCTAAATTATTAAGTATTGCTCAAACCAAGCATATTTGTATTTCTGGCGATCGCACTAAGTTACAACTTCCTTCAGAAATTAGGCAGTGGATTGATATGGCAAATCTAAATTCCGATCCAATTTGAGTGCATAGTGATTGGGCAGAGGTTAGTAGGTTTAGAGAAGGATTTTTTGCTAAGATTAGGCAAAGATTAAATCCAAACATCATACATTTAGGGATATCTAAGAATAATTGTGGAAATTACATCACTACTTGAATCTGGATTATTGGTTTACGGGGCGATCGCTGGAGCATATCTAGTTGTAGTACCTTTACTTCTAGTTTACTATTTCAAAGCTCGTTGGTATGTTACGGGGTCGATGGAAAGAGCATTTATCTGCTTTATGGTGTTCTTTTTCTTCCCTGGATTACTGTTAGTTTGTCCGTTTCTTAATTTTCGTCCCGAAGTTAGAAAGCTAGGTTAGTTATGCGCCGAATTGATGCGATCGCCATTACTGTGGCTTTCTTTGCTCTAGGTGGATTTGCTTTTTGGGGCTTCAAGGTTTACGGACTGAGTAGCGAAAATGCGGGAATTTGGAGCCAAGTAATTTTGGTAGTAGTTTTGCTGGGATGGGTATCTACCTATGTATTTAGGGCTGTAACTCAAACTATGACGCTCAATCAGCAATTAACCGACTATAAAACGGCGGTATTAAAGAAACAACTAGCCGAAATGTCGCCCGAAGAATTAGCAAAACTCCAAGCTGAAGTCGATGCCGAATCTAAACAGTAGTATTTTTGGAATAGTCTAAAGTATCTTAAAAAGTATCTTAAATAAATTCTAGTATTGTCCTAATCCTCTCCTCATGGTTGGTAATCTGGCGATCTAAGCACATAACAGTAGATTTGAGACGGCGATCGCTATCTAAGCCCTCAGATAAACCTCCAGATAAAACTTCACATAAACCCCCACATAAACCCAGAACTAAAATATTGATATGTTCGATATACGCCAAATTCAAAGCTGCTTTCCCGACTTCGTAAACTAAAGGAATCCCCGGCTGAACTATTACTAACTTCGCAAAAAACTTATTTGTCGCGTTAAAACAGAGATTGAGATAATCTTCCAACTCGTTAAAATCTACTTCGGTTTTGCCCTGAATATCGCCAATGGTATAAGCCATCATATCTATAGGGGTACGATCGCTGACAAAAAATCTTGATTCCTGCTCCCAAATTGCGATCGCTGCTTCTAAAATTTTATGCTGAATCTTTAACCTAGTCCCAAAATTCATACTCTCGGCAGGGTCTAAGCCAAATTTTTTAAACACGGCACTGGTATCAGTTTTGACAAAGGGAATGTTTTTTTTCTGCGCGATCGCCTGTGCCAAAGTAGTTTTACCCGTGCGATGTCCGCCACATAGTCCAAGATTCATGTTAGTTTGCTTTAAGTACTTCCTGAATGCCCTATTAGTGAGGTATGGATAAAAATCTAATCGTAAGTTAATTTATCAGAATAATATTCCATAGGTTCAAGATGGATCGTAATTCGGGCGGGGTTAAAACGTTCGTGTAATAACTCCTCTACTGCTTCGGTAATTAAGTGGGCAGATTCGACATCCGTTGCCGAAACGATCATATGCATTTCAATAAACACCTGCCGACCAACTACACCACGGGTAGCAATGTCATGACAGTTAATTACACCTTCAACCGTGCGGGCAATTTCTTCTACAGCTTCGGGCGCGATCGCCATCTCGTCTACTAAAGTTGGTAAATTTAGCTTTAGTACTTCCCATCCACTTCTAAATACTAAAATCGCTACGGGAAACGCCAAACCCACATCCAGCCACTTCAACCAAGCAATATTATTTGAGTTGCCGATCCAAATCCCAATTAATCCTAACAAAACTGTAATAGTCACCCAAATATCGCTCATGGTGTGATGGGCATCAGCAATTAAAATACTACTGCCAATTTTTTCGCCAATATGACGTTCGTAATAAGTCACAAAGATATTTATACCTAGTACCACTAACATCAACCAGAGACTAATAGCCGATATTTCCACAGCTTTACCTCCAGTCATAATGCGATCCACTGCCCCTTTACAGATTTCAAAACAAGCGATCGCCAAAAATCCAGCAATGCCTAAAGCCGCAACCGATTCAAACTTTTGATGTCCGTAAGGATGATCGCGATCGGGATAGGGCGAAGCAAACTGTAAAGCTACTAGCCCTAAAACATTACTAGAGCTATCAGTAACACTATGCAAAGCATCGGCGATAAGACTTAGCGAACCAGTCCAAAATCCTACCACTGCTTTGATCCCAAGTACTACAAGATTTAGTCCTAGTGTTATAAGTAAAACTTGTCGAACTTGGGGGCGATTGTCTTTCATAAATCGGTCTCACAAGGTTAACTCTGGAATGACATACTAATTAATTATTACAGTCCTTGCCAAAGTAAGGTAATTTATGATTCAAAAATGTAAGTACAAATTAAGAATAATTTAAATACGCTTTAGAAATCAGCATTAAGGGGCGATCGCGGAAATGGAATCACATCTCGAATATTGCCCATGCCTGTCATAAACTGCACTAATCGCTCGAAGCCCAATCCAAAACCCGAATGTGGAACAGTGCCATAGCGGCGTAAATCTAAGTACCACCAATAATCTTCAGGATTTTGCCCGATCGCTTTGATTTTTGCTTCTAACACTTCTAAGCGTTCTTCTCTTTGGGAACCGCCGATAATTTCGCCAATCCCTGGAGCTAAAATATCCATTGCTCTGACTGTAGAGCGATCGCGATCGGAGTTATCATCCAAACGCATATAAAAAGCTTTAATTCCCGCAGGATAATCCATGACAATTACAGGCTTTTGGAAGTGGGTTTCGGCTAAATATCGCTCGTGTTCGGATTGCAAATCTAAGCCCCACCGTACGGGAAACTCAAAGGATTGATGGCTTTTTTCTAAAATATCTACAGCTTCGGTATAGGTAATGCGCTGAAACTCTTC
>CAZLKI010000135.1:0-3242 GCA_964560035.1 uncultured Synechococcus sp. | reverse complement strand
GGCTTTTTTCTAAAATATCTACAGCTTCGGTATAGGTAATGCGCTGAAACTCTTCGTTAATAATCTTTTGAGCATTGGGCATAACGCGATCGCTAATCCGTTCTTGGAAAAATGCCATATCTTCGGGGCAATGCTCTAAAACATAGTTAAAAATATATTTGAGAAATGCCTCGGCTAAATCAGCGTTCCCTTCTAAGTCACAAAATGCCATCTCTGGCTCGATCATCCAAAATTCGGCAAGGTGACGAGAAGTATTAGAATTTTCGGCTCTAAACGTGGGCGCAAAGGTATAAACATTGGTAAATGCAGTTGCCATGACTTCGGCTTCTAGCTGACCGCTTACAGTTAAATAGGTAGGTTTGCCAAAGAAATCTTGAGTGTAATCAATTGGTTTGCCCGAAGTTGCCAGTTTAGGCAGATCTAACCCAGTTACAGCAAACATTTCGCCCGCACCCTCGCAATCACTATTGGTAATAATTGGAGTATGTACCCAAATAAATCCTCGCTCTTGAAAGAATTTATGAATGGCATAGGAGCAAGCATTTCGGACTCTAAAAACCGCCCCAAAGGTATTAGTCCGCGATCGCAGGTGGGCAATTTCCCGTAAAAATTCAAAGGAGTGCCGCTTTTTTTGTAACGGATAGGTTTCAGGATCGGCGGTACCAAATACTTCAATATCCTGAGCTTGAATTTCAATTCTCTGCCCTTTACCTAAAGATGCCACCACTAAACCATTAACCCGCAGCGATGCCCCTGTCGTAATTTGTTTAAGCAATGCCTCGTCAAAATTCTGATTGTCGGCAACCACCTGCAAGCTTGATAAACAGGAACCATCATTTAATTCTAAAAATGTGACACCTTTACCCTCGCGTTTAGTTCTAACCCAACCTTGGGCGATCGCTCGATTGTTAGGTACACCATCACGAAGCAGTTCGTTAATTCTGGGCATGATCGATGATTAATTTAATTTTTGATTCAGTTTTTGATTTAACAGTTGATTTGTCGCTTGAGGTGCGGCTTGTCCGTTGGTAGCTTTCATCACTTGTCCGACAAAGAAACCTAATAGTTTGGTTTTACCCGCCCGATATTGTTCTAGTTCTTTAGGATTAGCGCCGATCGCTCGATCTATAATTTCCTCTAAAGCTTCACCTGATATAACTGTAAGATTCTTAGATTTAACTAATTCTTTGACCGAGCCACCATTGATTAAAAGTTCGGGCAGAATATCTTTAGCAATTTTGCTGCTGATCGTGCCATCGTTAATTAAAGATACTAACTCAGCTAAAACTGTGGGCGTTAGGGGAATTTCAGTAATTTTGAGCTTTTGTTCTTTTAAATAAGAGGTAATGTCTCCCATAATCCAGTTAAATGCTTGTTTGGCATCAGCACCAAAAGCGATCGCCGACTCAAAATATTCAGCTACAGCGCGATCGTCGGCAATTAATTGGGCATCATAGGCGGTTAAACCTAATTCGCGGTACTTTTGGCGTTTGATGGTTGGAAGTTCGGGTAATTCGGCATGGTATCGATCTAACGTATTTTTAGAAACAGCGATCGCCACTAAATCTGGTTCGGGGAAATAGCGATAATCACTAGCACCTTCTTTAAGCCGCATACTAATCGTACGTTGAGTATTTTCTTCCCACAACCGAGTTTCTTGTAGCACTTTCTCCCCAGATTCATAAGCTTCTACTTGTCGCTCTATTTCAAAGTCGATCGCCCGTTGAATGGCATTAAAGGAGTTCATATTTTTGATTTCTACTTTAGTCCCAAACTTTTCCGTACCAACAGGACGCACCGAGATATTGACATCACAACGCAAAGAACCCTCCTGCATATTGCCATCACATACGCCTAAATATCTTAAAATTCTGCGTATTTCTTGAGCATATGCTGCCGCCTCAGCCCCAGAGCGAATATCAGGCTCGGAGACAATTTCACATAACGGAACTCCCGCCCGATTGTAATCGACTAAAGAATGACTGGAACCCGACAGGCGATCGCTACCTGCATGAACTAACTTACCTGCGTCTTCTTCCATATGGAGGCGAGTTACCCCAATCTTCTTTTTTCTGGTTTCTTTAGTAATGACATCTTCAAACTCGATTTCTACCCAACCATGTTCGGCAATAGGGAGATCGTATTGGGAAATTTGATAATTTTTAGGTAAATCTGGATAAAAATATTGTTTCCGATCGAATTTACTGAGGGGAGCGATCGCGCAATTTAGAGCGAGTCCGGCTTTAACGGCATATTCCAGAACTTTTTCATTCAAAACAGGCAGCATCCCCGGCATTCCCAAGCATACAGGACAAACATTACCGTTGGGAGATACCCCAAACTCAGTCGAACAACCACAGAAAATCTTAGTCTCGGTCGTTAGTTGGCAATGAGTTTCGAGTCCAATAATTGTTTCGTATTGGGTTTTAGCCATAATAGCGATTTTAATGATGAATTTATTTGATGAATTTAAAAGCGATTCTAGTTACTTGTACAGTTATTTGATGATAGCAGAATGAAGATTTTTGCCGATCTGAAAGTGTTATGTAATTTAACACCTTTATTACTATTGCAATTTATGACAACTCTGCTAAGATAAATAAACGAAAAAGGGCGATTAACTCAGTTGGTAGAGTGGCTCGTTTACACCGAGTTTGTCGGGGGTTCGAGTCCCTCATCGCCCATAGGCTGGGGAGCCTTAATTGGTAAGGCTTTTAGGAATTCCTAGTGACTTCTAAAAGTTCTATGATTCTCAATAAGAGATTAAATATGGGCTTCTAAGGGTTATTTGGGTCGTAAAACCACCCCGATTATTACCCCAATGAAAATCACCATGGAAAGTCATGAAGGCAGACTAAGGAGATTTCCAGAAATAAGATTACCCATTATTTAGGTCGAATTAAAATATCCTATTTGGGTAAAACTAGATTACGTTCCAGTCTTGCTTCAAACTCAAGCATAGCTGTCTTTGATAGAGAAATGCCTTTCGAGTAAATCTTTTGACTCAAATTGACGATGGGTGAAATTCCTTTCCAAGTCATAGTTTTTGCCCAAGCTAACATAGTATCAACATTAATCAGTTGAGTTCCATTCCAGTGTTGTTCAAGAATGCCCCAACAGCGCTCAATAGAGTTATATTTGCTATGGTAAGGGGGATAATAAAGTAGTTGAATTAGTTTGGCGGATTAGATCTGAGAACTCTACCATGCGCTTCAAGAATTGGGTGCGAACACCACTGCTTT
>CAZLKI010000134.1:2871-7714 GCA_964560035.1 uncultured Synechococcus sp. | reverse complement strand
ATTCTACCTTCATCCCAGCCTCGAATCGAATTACTGCCTCCCAATCTAAATGCCTCATAGGGAGGTAAGGTGCCAATCACAGTTCCTGTTTGGATATTTAAGGCAATAGTTTGAGGTCCTTCGGTCAAGTTTAAGAAACTAACAGGATAAAAAACACTGTAACTTAATCTAATTCGATTGAAAAAGATCGATCCATTACCCAAAGGAATTGATTGCTCTGAGGCAATGCGTAATACCGAGCCACTGGTAGGTCTAATGGCATCGTTACGAAGATCTTGAGCGGCGGCGACTTGAAATAGAAACAAGTCATCGGTACCACTAGGACTGATCGATAATTGATTGCCTCGACTATCAAATGGTGAAGTATTGTTGTTATTATCAGTAATGGTTACCCGCTCGTAACGGAATCCTGCTGAGGCATTGATATTATTGCCAAGTGGTCGCGAAAAACTAAATCCAAATCCCAGACGGTTTTCACGCGGGTTGATATCTGCCAATCTGTTGCCATTATTATCAAAGTCAGGGTTGAGAATACCGATAGGACTATCAAATACGAAACTGAATAGTCGGCGATTAAAAATATTGGCAGTAAAAGAAGTACGGAAAGGATCGCCTGCCAACCACGGATCGGTAAAGTTGACATCAAATAACAATTCGCGTTCGCCTACTTGAGTTTCAAACCCCAATCTTTGATTATTGCCGCCAAGGTTTGACTGTTGAAAGCTAAACGTACCAAATAATCCTGTTGATGAGCTTAACCCCGCCCCAAAGGCGATCGAACCTGTATTACGCTCTTTAACATTAATCGTGACCACAACTTTCCGCGGATCGGTACCGGGATTTAATGCCACGTTCACATCATCAAATATGCCCAATCCAAACACTCTTTGCAAGTCAGATTGAATGGCATTGCGGTTAAATACATCTCCTTGTTTGACATTGAGTTCGCGGGTAATGATAAATTCACGAGTCACGCCTTTAACAGCGGTACCGTCAGCATTTTGAGTTTTATTTTCTTCATTCAAGTAGCCAACTTTGATATCTTCGACTACACCTTCAGCGACAGTTAGGGTGACATTGCCATTTTGCTCGGATTTAACATCGACAATCTGGGCCAGGACAAATCCTTTATCTTGATAATATTTTTCTAATTCTTTGATTCCAGCTTGTAGAGTCGAAAGATTGGTAATTTTGTTGTACTGGGGTGTAAAAATGCGATCGATTACCCCTGTTTCGACAACGCTTGCCCCTTCCACTCTTACAGCTTTTAAGACTGGATTGGGTAGTACGACAAAAGTTACTCTTACGCCAATATCGGTATCTTTGGGATCGACATCTGGCAATCCCGTAAAATAGCCTGTGGCAAAAATGGCTTCGCGATCGCGTTGGAGTTGGCTGGCAGTAGTAGCACGTCCGGGCTTGGTCGTAATGACATCATAAATTTCTTGTTCTAACTGGGGTGGTAGTTTTTCTCCACTGGGCGTTAAAATTACGACCTCACCAATTAAAACTTGAGTCTCAGGAGCGGCGGGAGGCTTAGGGGGCAGGGGTGGAATGATTGGCTGTACGGGTACAGGCGGTGGCGTAATTGGCTGAGTGGGAGTAGGTGGCTGGGCTTGGGATGGATTGATTAGAAATCCTAAACTAGAGGAAGCAAGGAGTGCTAAAACAACAGGGCTTAAACGCATACTCAATAAACCTACACCAATAAATGAACAGTTAAATAGACACTAAGTGACAACTAAGACGGACTTACCTTATAAGAAGTTCATATTTTAGTCCTTAATAGTATCCATGATTTAAGCGATTTTGCGAGTCGATTTTGCGAAATTAGAAATTATATTCAAAGCTTTACTCTGGCTAAAACTTCTTCATAGGCGGTAGCAACATTCCCTAAATCTTGACGAAATCGGTCTTTATCCATGATCTTTTGATTTGGATCGCTTGTTAAATCATCCCAAAGTCTACAAGTATCAGGGCTAATTTCATCGACACTAAGTGACAACTAAGACGGACTTACCTTATAAGAAGTTCATATTTTAGTCCTTAATAGTATCCATGATTTAAGCGATTTTGCGAGTCGATTTTGCGAAATTAGAAATTATATTCAAAGCTTTACTCTGGCTAAAACTTCTTCATAGGCGGTAGCAACATTCCCTAAATCTTGACGAAATCGGTCTTTATCCATGATCTTTTGATTTGGATCGCTTGTTAAATCATCCCAAAGTCTACAAGTATCAGGGCTAATTTCATCGGCTAGCAAAATATTTCCCGATCGCTCGCAACCAAATTCTAGTTTGAAGTCTACCAAGGTTAAGTGGCGATCGCTAAAAAATTTCTGCAAAAAGTTATTAATACTTAATGCCATTTCTCTAAGCTGAATTACTTGGGCGGGAGTAGCAAGTTCTAAAAGCTGAATATGATCCTCGGTAAATAGCGGATCGCCTAAATTATCATTTTTGTAGAAAAACTCGACAATTGGATACTTAAGCAAAGTTCCAAATTCAATTCCAGTGCGAGCGACAAAGCTACCTGCGGCAATATTTCTGACTACAACTTCTAAGGGAATTATTTTTACGGCTGTTACTTGCATTCGATCGGGTGCAGTTTGAGCAATAAAGTGGGTAGGAATACCTTGAGTTTCTAAAAATTTAAATAAGTGAGTGGCGATCGCACAGTTAATTTCGCCTTTTCGCCTAATTTGCCCTTTTTTCTGAGCGTTAAAAGCCGTAGCATCATCTTTAAAATGAGTTAATAAAATCTCTGGATCGTCTGTAGCGTAGAGAATCTTGGCTTTCCCTTCGTAGATTTTTTGATTCATGATTTGATTTAAGATTATTAAATTAGCAATGTGTCCAAAGTTCAAGCAGATATCTGCTTAATATGTCCCGTAATTCCCATATTTTTTAATCCTCTTTAAGATATTTCCTCGATATATATTCTCGATCTGGTTTATTGTAAATTGGAAAAGTTCAGAAATTAATCTCAAATATTTTAATCGAATATAAAGTATGTACGACTGTATTGTTGTGGGGTCAGGTCCATCGGGTGGTTCAGCCGCTTATCATTTGGCAAAGCAAAAATTTTCGGTGTTAGTGCTAGAAAAAGAATCTCTGCCACGGTATAAGCCCTGCGGTGGTGGGGTGCCTCCTTCGGTACAAAATTGGTTTGATTTTGATTTTAAGCCTGCGGTTTCTTTAACTGTAAATCAGGTGCAATTCACTTGGCAGATGGGCGATCCTCAGTTAGTAGAGCTTGGTTTAGCCGAACCAATGTGGATGGTCAGACGGGATGTGTTCGATCGCTATTTAATGCAACAGGCACAAAATTTAGGTGCAGATCTTAAAGAAAGTACCGAAGTTACAGCAATTAAATGGAGTAGCGATCGCTGGCAAGTTACAGTTAAAAATAACCTGACAAGTCCAGAACAAACCGAAATCTTAGAAGCAAAATATCTGATCGCCGCAGATGGAGCTAGAGGCTCGATGGCAAAATGGTTGGGTTTTAAAGAACGCAAAAAACGCATGGGTGCAGCCTTAGAAGTAGAGGCAATGGTAAACACAAATGACGATGTGACTTTACACTTTGATTTTGGCTCGGTAAATAATGGCTATATTTGGAACTTTCCTAAAGCCGATGGTTACTCAATTGGGATTGGCACTTTTAGAGGTGGAGAAGATAAACAAAATCTTAAAGAAATTGCTAAAGAATATGCCCAGTCCTTTGGGGTCGATCTTTCCGCCATTAAACAATACGGTCATCCTCTGTGTGTCTGGGATGGAGATATGCCATTACACACCCAAAATGCAGTTTTAACGGGAGAAGCTGCCTGTGTAGTCGATCCATTTACGGCTGAAGGTATTCGCCCTGCTTTATTTACAGGGATGTTAGCAGCACAGGCGATCGCCCAGAGCTTAAACGGAGATAGTAATGCTCTTAAAAACTATACAAAAAAAGTCCAAGAAGAATGGGGCGCAGATATGGCATGGGCGCAAAGATTGGGCGGACTATTTTATCGAGTGCCTAAATTTGCTTACAAAATTGGGATGAAGCGACCTACTGCTACTAAACGCATGGCAAAATTACTTTCGGGTGAAGAACGCTACCGTGATATTGCTGACGCTGCCATTAAACGCCTAACTAAAGGATTAATACCGGGAATGGGATAATTATGGAACCACCATTAAAGCCGCCAAATCTCGATCGAGCCAAGGAGCCGTTAGATAAATCAATTAAATCAATTAAATCATTCAAAACCTACAGCGATCGCACCTATCCATTTTTATTAATTTGCGTGGTAATTGCCAGCTTTGGGCTCATGCTGGGAACATTTGTCAGACTAATATCTTCGGTAACAAATCAACCCGAACCCAATTTAGCGACCAAAGCGATCGATTCATCTCCTAATTCATCACCGATACCAGTTTCTAAGCCCGAAGCTCCAACCTCACCTAGTTCTGAAGTAATTACTTTAGCAAAGTTCGATCGAATTCAAAATGGCATGACCATTCTGCAAGTCCAAGAGACGATCGGGAATGCAGGTAAATTATTAGGAAGTAGTAATGTTGGTAATATTACAGGCAAAGTCTATTGGTGGCAAAATCAGCAGGGAAGTAACGCTATAGTCGAATTTAAGAGCGATCGCGTCACATCCAAATCTCAAGCAGGACTAAAATAACGCGATCTAAATCACAAACATCAATGCTTAAGATCTTATGATCTTATATTGCAAAATCACCCTAAAATTTCCGCAATTGATAGACTATATGCATATAAGGATTTGATTGGCTCCATCTAATTACAAAGAGTCAATTGCAACAAAGAAATGAGAATCAAACTGGTA
>CAZLKI010000134.1:1584-2771 GCA_964560035.1 uncultured Synechococcus sp. | reverse complement strand
GATGGGTCTATAACCTGCGGAACTTTAGATAAACATTGAGTCTAAAAGAGTCTAAAAGAGTCTGAAAGTTTAAGTCCTAAGCTCGACCAAAAGACATTACTAAATCTACATCTTCAGTACTACCAATAACTAAAGGTGTTCGTGCGTGAAGTTTAGCTGGAATTACATCTAATATATTTTGCATCCCAGTTGTTGCTTTACCACCCGCTTGAGTTACCAAGTAAGCCAAAGGTGCGGATTCGTATAGCAATCTCAGTTTGCCATCAGGATTCCCCTTAGATCCTGGATAAAGAAACACACCACCCTGAAATAAAATGCGGTGAAAGTCTGCAACCAATGCACCTGAATATCTAGCAGAGTAACCGGGCTGCTTGTGGACATAACGGATATATTCCCGCATTCCTTCGTCCCATTGCCAAAAGTTACCTTCATTAATACTGTAAGTACTGCCATGACTTGGTATACGGATATTTTCGGTCGAAAGAATAAACTCTCCTAAGCTCGGATCGAGGGTAAAAGCATGGACACCTTTGCCAATGCTATACACAAACATCGTACTAGAGCCGTAAAGAATATAGCCTGCTCCTACTTGTTTATGACCGGGTTGCAACAAGTCTAATGCTTCTTCGGTTTCATCATTACCCTCTTGCTGCCGAATCGAAAAAATCGTACCCACTGCCAAATTAGCATCAATATTTCCAGAGCCGTCAATCGGATCGAAGAGTAACGTGTAGCGACCAATGGGGCAGTTTTCAGGAATGTAATATGGCTTTTCCATTTCCTCCGAAGCTAGACGGCAGACTAAACCGCTTTGCTCAAAGGCACGGATAAATACCCGATTGGCATACTGATCCATTTTTTTGACAGCTTCACCCTGTACATTTACTTCCCCTGTCACCCCAAGGGCATCTGCGGCTAAACCAGCTTGGCTTAGGTATCGGGCAATCATTTTCCCTGCCAGTGCTACCCTCCCCATTAAAAGACTTAAATCGTAGGCATCTGGAGAAAAATCGCCAAGCTGGGACAAAACATGACGGGTTAAAGTGGTGAAATCTCGGCTGAGGGCTGTTTCTTGAGCTTGGTTGAGTTCGGTACTGTCTGTCATAATCAATAACTCTCATATAGCTTTCCGCTTAACTATATCAGCCTACCAAGTTAATATTTTTTAGCAAATTTTTTAGCAAATT
>CAZLKI010000134.1:0-1484 GCA_964560035.1 uncultured Synechococcus sp. | reverse complement strand
GCCTGTCCTGCATTTAGTTATATCCCTAACCATAACGCCTTTGTAGTCGAACGCTTATTACAGGCTGGCGCAATTTTAATCGGTAAAACCAACCTCGATCAGTTTGCTACGGGTTTAGTTGGCACGCGATCGCCTTATGGAATAGTTCGTAATGCCTTCAATCCCGACTTTATTAGTGGTGGTTCTAGTTCGGGTTCGGCGATCGCGGTCGCAAAGGGTTTAGTGAGTTTTGCACTTGGTACGGATACTGCTGGTTCGGGGAGAGTTCCTGCCGCTTTTAATAATATAGTTGGACTCAAACCCACAAAAGGTCTGATCGGTACATTTGGAGTCGTTCCTGCTTGCCGATCGCTAGACTGCATTTCGATTTTTGCGCTCAATACTACTGATGCCGAGTATATATTGGCGATCGCCGCAGGGTTCGATCCAAATGATAGCTATTCTCGATCTAGTCCAAAACCTCTAGTTATCAATTTATCTAATGATTTAGCCAAACCTGAACCTAGTTTCCGATTTGGCGTTCCCAATCAACTTAATTTCTTTGGAGATACCGAGTATGAGAGACTTTACGCCCAAAGTTTAATCCACTTAGAAAAAATGGGAGGTACAGCCGTACATATAGACTTCGCCCCCTTTCAAGCAGTAGCCCAACTTTTATATTCAGGGGCGTGGGTTGTAGAGCGATTTACCGCCCTTAAAGACTTTCTCGCCAAGCATCCTCGACAAATTTTGCCCGTGCTCCAAACTATTCTAGATACCGCCGCCAACTATTCTGCCAGTGATGTGTTTACAGGCTTTTATCGACTTGCCGAACTGCAACAGCAGACAAATATCGAATGGCAAAAAATGGATATTCTCGTAGTTCCCACGGCTGGCACTATCTATAAAATTATAGAAGTAGAGAACGATCCTATAAGTTTAAATACCAATCTCGGTTACTATACAAATTTTGTAAACTTACTAGACCTAGCGGCGATCGCCCTCCCTGCTGGATTTCGTGAGGATGGATTGCCATTTGGTATTACTTTAATTGGTGCGTCATTTTCAGATTCGTACCTTTGTAATTTAGGTAAGCTCTACGAGAGTACTAAATAGAACTTCAATCCCAAATCACCGATCATTCTCTCAAAATTAAAAACTAAAAAAATATGTCAAACGATATGACTAAAATTGCCGTAGTCGGTGCTCATTTGAGCGGTCAACCATTAAATCATCAACTTATAAATCGGGGAGCAATTTTGGTATCTGTGACTCGGACTGCGCCAATTTATAATTTGTATGCACTCAACAACACCATACCGCCTAAGCCCGCCTTAGTAAAGGTTAACGATTTAGAACAAGGTCATGCTATTGAAGTTGAAGTTTGGGAGATGGCGATCGCTAGATTTGGAGAATTTGTGGTGGAGGTGCCTGCGCCTTTAGGGATTGGTACGACTGTTTTAGAAAACGGAGAAATAGTTAAGGGTTTTATTTGTGAAGGCGGG
>CAZLKI010000133.1:6664-7914 GCA_964560035.1 uncultured Synechococcus sp. | reverse complement strand
CTAAGTCGTGAGTCTTAGGAATCCCACACGCTTTAGCCGTGGGAGGATGTCAAATGCGTAAATCGGGCGGGGTTACTTATACCTTGTCAGATTTGGACTTTATTTTTTGAGTAGGTAAGTTAAGTTAATCAAGCAAATATTTGAGTAGCAGGATGGGGAAAGTTTATTTAGTCGGAGCAGGACCAGGAGATCCAGGATTAATGACAATTAAAGGGAAAATTCTCCTCGAACATTGTGATGTAGCAATTTATGATGCCTTGGTTAGCACCGAAATCTTAAATATGATTAATCCCCTAGCGGAAAAAATTAATGCAGGTAAACGGCGGGGAAATCACTCACTTTTGCAGTCTCAAACTACGCAATTATTAATCGAAAAGGCTCAAGAATATGCTGTAATCGTAAGGTTAAAAGGTGGCGATCCATTTATTTTTGGGCGCGGTGGCGAAGAGATGGCAGATTTGATCGCAGCGGGGATTGAAGTGGAAGTAGTACCGGGGATTACTTCGGGAATTGCTGTTCCAGCCTATGCAAACATTCCTTTAACTCATCGCGACTATAGCTCATCTGTAACCTTTGTCACAGGACATGAAGCCGCAGGTAGGTATACGCCAAAAGTGAATTGGACGGCGATCGCCACAGGCTCGGAAACAATCGTGATCTATATGGGTTTGCATAATCTTCCCGAAATTATTCCTCAATTAATTAGCGCAGGATTAGCAACCGAAACGCCTATTATTCTGATTCGCCAAGGTACTCGCCCCGATCGAGAAGAACTTTTAGGCAATTTAGGTAACATTCTAGCCAAAATTCAAAATGCTAATTTTCTCCCCCCAGCGATCGCGGTGATTGGAAATGTGGTTAAATTTCGAGATTCTCTAATATCTTAATTAATCTATTCATGTCAGCAGTTATTCGTTCGGTTTTATCCCCTCTGATTAAAATTTGGTTGCGATCGCAAGTAGAATCCATTCACACCCTAGAAATTGAAATTGCGGGAAGAGACGGTCAAATTCTCAAAGGACTGATTCCCAGTGCCAAGGTTGCGGCTACAGGCGTTATCTATCAAGGAATACATCTTAGCGATTTGTGTTTAACTGCCAGCGAGATTCACCTCAATACACCTCAAGTCTTGCGCCGAGAACCACTTAAGCTATTACAACCAATTCAAGTAAATTTAGAACTAAACCTCACCCCAATCGATCTCAAGCATTGCCTAGAAGCATCATTAGTTACAGAAGCGATCGGTACAG
>CAZLKI010000133.1:0-6564 GCA_964560035.1 uncultured Synechococcus sp. | reverse complement strand
CGCGTGATTGTGTTATTTTCCGAACAGATAGAAGAATCAGAAATCGATCCCGATGATACTCCTATCGAAGAGATTAAGGCAAGCTTAAAAAGAGCTTTTCAACAGGCTAAAGCAGGGCAACGTATTCCACTTTCACAAATGTGGGACGGAATTGATGCCGAATGATGATTTGCCAGTTCAAATTGACTTATCACCTGAGTATAAGCAGAATTTACACTCCTTATCGAAGCGATATCGAAATGTTCGTTCGGATACTCAAGACGTACTGGAACAAATTCAATCTGGGAATTTTATCGGCGATTCCTACGGATGCGTACCGCCGCATTGCAGGACTGGGAGAAAGTTATAACGTCGTCAAAGTTAGAATTAAAAATAGCAATACGCAAAAAGGTAAGAGTGCAGGTTATCGTTTGATTTATCAGGTTGAGTCACTAACTAATGTACTTCTACTGACTATCTATTCCAAATCGGATCGACACGATATTAGCCCAACTGAAATCTTGGATATTTTATCTTCTATCTCTGAGGATTAGTTTAGCGATTCCCTTTATGATGCGTTCCGCCGCCTCGTACTAAGTCTAAAAGCGGACGACTGACCCAATTAAAACCGACTTTGACCTGATGCGAGAGAGTAGGCATTCTTAACAAATAAGCTAAACGACGAGCAATATTAGCAGGCATTCCTTCCAAGCCAAATCGCCCAAATACAGACATTGCCGCATTATCTATGCCCAAACTAATAAACTCTCCCAATGCCAAATAGGTAAAGTTCGTTAAAGGATGTTGGTTGAGGCTTGCCCACACATTTCGAGCGCAATACTGTGCCTGTTGAAATGCAACTTGAGCCGTAGCAGGAAGAATTTGCCCTGAAGCATCCCGACATTCGGCAATATCGCCTAAAGCAAAGATCTGATTATGTCCTTTGACCTGTAAAGTTGGCTCTGTCAGAATTTGTCCGCGTCCCGAACTTTGGGGTAAATTGAGGCTGCGTGCAAGCTTAGATAAATTACTTCCCACCGTCCACATCACAATATCTACAGGTAGAGTATCAGTTCCGTTAAGATAGTTCAAAGTAATTTCGCCATCGTCAATGCGTTCCACACTGGTAGATAAATCTGTCCAAATATCTCGACTTGCCAGCGATCGCTCTGCGGCTAAACGATTGGAAATAGGAGAATTAGTTAAAATTGTCTGATTGCGATCTACAAGCCTAACTCTGCCTACTCCTTGAAGGCGATCGCTAATTTTACAGGCAAGTTCTACCCCACTCGATCCAGCTCCAGCAATACACACGCGGATTTTTTCTGGTTTGGACTGTTCTAACTGGTGTAATCGTAATTGCAGTCGTTGGGCATCGGCTAAAGTCTTAAAAGGGATAGCATACTCTAAAGCACCAGGCACCAAATCTATAGGAGTTTCACCACCGATCGCCAAAACTAATCGATCGTATCTAAAGTTAAGTACTTGCGTGGGCAAAAGCGAATTGATTACACTAACTTGAGAATTGACAATATCCACAGCTGTGACATTCCCTTGGACAAACTCTATTCCCGTTCCTGTAAGTAGTTCGCTAAAAGTTGGAGCAATTTCCCAAGTCTCTAATTCTCCAGTAATTAATTCGTAAAGTAACGGACTAAAAACAAAGCGATCGTGGCGATCGATCAAAATAATTTCTGGTTGAACCGTCCAAGGCAGTTGAGCTAGTTGCAGGGCTGTGTATAGACCACCAAACCCACCACCAAGAATACATATACGACTCATAAATTACTTTTTGCTTTTTATTAGCGATTATTTGTGACGATGGTTTACTTAAATCATAGCAAGAGTATAAAAAAGCAGCCCGATAAAGACTGCCGTTCGTTAATACCGAATTACTATTAAATCAAATTATTTAAGATGTCCTAGTAATCTAGCCCGGAGTTTGAGCGGGAAAGTCACCAGCTTGGACGGGAATTGTTAGTGCTTGTCCGCTTCGTTTGATTTCTACTTGCAAGCGATCTCCCACCGCCTTAGTTTCGACAAATTGCTGGACTAAATCCGCAGAAGCAACATTAGTGGTATCCATTTTAACAATTACATCGCCCGCTCTAATTCCCGCCGTCGCCGCAGGAGAGTTTGGTACCACTCTGGTTACAAGTACGCCTTTTTCTTCGGTGACATTTATACCCGCATTAGGATCGTTATTAATTTCCTGTCTGACGTTGGCATCTAAGGTCACCATTTGAATTCCCAAATAAGCCCGCTTAACGCTACCTTTATCGACAATTTGTTTAGCAATACGCTGGGCAGTTTCAATGGGAATTGAGAATCCCAGTCCCTGTGCGCCTTGAATAATGGCAGTATTGACCCCAATAACTTCACCTTGTTGGTTTAATAAAGGTCCTCCAGAGTTGCCCGGATTAATTGCGGCATCGGTTTGAATAAATTTAACGCGCTTGTCTACGCCAATTTCTGTGGAGTTTCGACCTAAAGCACTAATGATCCCTGCGGTAACAGTGTTATCTAGTCCTAATGGATTTCCGATCGCGATCGCCCATTCTCCAGGTTGTAAATTTTGCGAAGTCCCTAATGTTACCGTTGGTAAATTTTTATCGGCTGCTACTTTAACGACAGCAATATCGGTAAGAGAATCACGCCCTAAAACCTTTCCTTCTAGTCTTCTACCATCCTTAAGAACTACTGTAACTTTGTCAGCACCTTCGACTACGTGGGCGTTGGTGATGATATTGCCATCTTTATTGATAATAAAACCAGATCCCGTTCCTCTTTCTTCTCTAGATCGGGGCGATCGCCGTGGCATTTCATCCCCAAAAAACTGGCGTAAAGTGGGATCGTTAAATACATCAGGCAAAGCTTCACTGGTAACTCTACGAGATGAATTGATTCTAACTACAGCAGGTCCAGTCCGATTCACAGCTTGGGCAATAAAGTTATAGCTGGGGTCTAGAATTGGAGCTTTAGCCACACCAATAGATTCATTTGCCACAGCCACAGGACTAAGTGGTAATGGCGATAGCCCTTGAATCGATGACGGAGCAACCCGACTTAATACAGCCCACGAACCCAAGACAACTCCAATCAGAATAAGACTGATATACAGAATTACTCTGTTTAGAGGAGACTTTCCATTTTGATCTTTCATGGTACTTTATGAATTATTTTGTGAATTACTTAACTAATATTAATTTTACTAAAAATTATTTTGATGCTGCAATAGGAATATTTAAGTGAACGATCGTTAGCGAAACTATTCTTAAGTGTAGGTGTCTGGTAATCAAAGGTTTGGTATTCGATCGTTAGATTTTAAGATAAGCAGATGTAAGAGATGTCTAAAGATTAAAACCTACTTTCTAATTAACGCTTCAGGCAAAGGCACAATTGGCTCTTCCATCGCTAAGATTAATTGCTCTTCATTATTCAGATCATCGGCTACTTGGAAACGATAATTAGTATTAGCAACTGTCCCAATAGTACCGATTACAAGAGCCGCGATCGCTCCCCCAATAGCAAATTTACGTTGCGATCGCCTGTTGATTTTAGTGATTACTCGACTGACCAACTGTTCGGTCTTGATACTGGTTGGTGCGGGCAAGTCTAACAGAAGTCTTTTAACTTTAAGTAGTTGCTGGTACTGGGTACGGTAGCTGAGGTCTGCTTTCAACCATTTTTCTACTTGACTTTTTTCTATGCCACTAACTTCATTATCAATATACGCGCTTAACAATTCAAACCGCTCCTGAGAAGGAGTTTTTTCATCATGACTCATCTCATTACCTCTATATCATTCACAAAATTACACAAAAATTCATTCATACAACACGCCAGTAAAGCCTATACACTAAATTTTACATATTAGAATCACACATTCGATAGATAAGGACGCAATTGTTCTTGTAATCTTAGTCTAGCTCTTGCAATCCGAGATTTTACCGTTCCCAAGGATACCCCTGTGATTTCTGCGATTTCCTCATAGGTAAGCCCCTCAATTTCTCGCATCACGATCGTACTACGGAAACTTTCGGGTAATTCTTTAATAGCAGTATGTAAATGTTCGTAAAATTCTTGAGTAGATAGAGTCTCTACAGGACTGGGGCGATCGCTGGGCAGTTCCCAATCAATTTGATCGCCATCAAGCAGTTGTCGAGGATTATCTAATGAAATAGGATTACCCACGCGCTTACGTTTACGCAATTCGTCATAAAACAAGTTGGTAGTAATTCGACTCAACCATCCTCGAAATTTTTCGGGCTCTTGCAGTTTTTTAATATTGCGGTAAACCCTCAGCCATACCTCCTGTGCCAGATCCGCACGATCTTGCCAGTCGGGTGCCAATTTATACAGCACTTGATCCACATGAGACTGATGCAAACGCATGAGGGCGGCAAAACAAGACTGATGAGGCTGTAAACCTTGTTGGCATAAATGTACTAAATCGACACTGGAAAGCTCTGACACAGGGGCTGACTCATACCTGACTTTTGTTGACCAAGATAGACTGTAGCTCATTATAGTTAATACCGTCTTCAGTTATTGCAGTTTTAGTTGTAATCTTAAAAACAAAGACGGCAGAAATGTAACCTTGTTCCAAAAAATTAAGTTCCAAATACATTACGTCTTAAGAGAGTAAATTTTAAGTATTTCTTACTAAGACTTCTCCTTATTATTTCTTTTACAAGGTAATTGTAATTCTTAAAATATCAATTCTTGGTAACATTTCTAAAACTTTTTAGATTAAACCTCTAGATTAAAAGCTGACAAAATTAATTGAGAATTAAGTAATGCAAAAACTGGGATTTTGGGTAAATAAAGCCTTAATGGTTGATTTGTTTCTAGTGTTCTTCTTCTTTGCTTGGTTTGTATTGGCAGTAATTGCCGAAAAAGTGCACCTACATTTTGGCTTGTTAATATGGCAATCCCTATGGCTACCGTTGATTCAGCCAGTATTGGGAATTATGATGGGTGGAGCGATTTTAAGTGGCATTATTAGTAAATTTCGACCCAAATCCTCTGACAAATTTCAGCCTAAATTTCAAGATGGTGAAAATTAATTCAGAGGCATGAAGCAGGATTGAGAAGTTAATTAGACGTTACTAAAGACTTTATTTTAAAGAATGGCTTATGATGTGAAGTAATGTAAAGCTCACTATCCTTCATGTTTAAAAGCATAAAAAGTCCCTCACCTTACACCAAGACTTGGATTAGCAGTATTACGCAAGTTGATAGTACGGTTTGGAATTATCTGGCTAAACCCTTATTAACTCCGTTTTTAGAGTGGGAATGGCTCTGGAATTTAGAGGATTCTGGTTGTGCGATCGCCCAAGAGGGTTGGTTGGCAAATCATCTTTTATTATGGCGAGGACAGAAGCTAGTAGCAGCCGCACCCTTATACCTTAAAGGACATAGCTATGGAGAATTTGTATTCGACCATCAGTGGGCAGATTTAGCGCGGCGCATTGGGATTGATTATTATCCTAAATTATTGGGAATGGCTCCGTTTACTCCTGCGGCGGGTTATCGCTTTTTAATCGATCCAGATATTACCGAGCTTTCAGAAATAAAAAATATTACAGATGAATTGATCTTGGAAATCGATCGTTTTTGCGATCGCCATAAAATATCTGGAGCGCATTTTTTATTTGTCGATCCTACTTGGAAGCACGAACTAGAATCTCGTGGATATTCAGCTTGGATGCACCACAGCTATATTTGGGAAAACCAAAATTTTCAGAGTTTTGATGACTATCTTAAAAGTTTTGACTCCAATCAACGGCGCAATATTAAACGCGAGCGCAAAGCAGTCACAAATGCCAATGTCGCGATGAAGGTTTATACGGGCGAGCAAATTCCCCATCACTTTTATAGCTATATGTATGACCTTTACAGTGATACCTGTGACAAGTTTTGGGGCGGTAGTAAGTATCTCAATCGTAAATTTTTCGAGCAACTGCGGACTTGTTTTAGCGATCGCCTTGTATTTACAGCAGGAGAGGTCGAAGATAATCCCGTTCCTGTAGGCATGGCTTTTTGTATTCGTAAAGGCGAAAATCTTTATGGTCGTTATTGGGGAGCGGTTCAAGATGTAGATAGTTTGCACTTCGATGCCTGTTATTACACACCAATTGACTGGGCGATCGCTGAAGGTATAAAAACTTTCGATCCCGGTGCGGGAGGACAACATAAAAAACGCCGAGGTTTCCCTGCTACGCCTAATTACAGTTTGCACAAATTTTATCGACCCCGTTTGGGACAAATTCTCATCCCTCATATTCAAGAGGTAAATGAATACGAACAAAGGCAAATCGAGGCACTGAACCAAGAGCTACCCTTTAGCTTTGAGCAGCCGACATTGGCAAATATATTAGAGGATAAGGGACAGCAGTCAAAAATTTGTTAAGCTATACTAAAAAAAAGGCATTGTATTTTTGTTAAGTTTTTATTTGAGTCTTTACAAGTATGTCCACACAAACTATTGAACGCACCTCCACAGTCCGTAAGATTGCTCCCCGTTACCGAGTTTTGTTGCACAACGATGACTACAACTCTATGGAATATGTAGTTCAAAGC
>CAZLKI010000132.1:0-7982 GCA_964560035.1 uncultured Synechococcus sp. | reverse complement strand
TCGCCCTCAAACTCCCCCACACTAAGTTTCTATAACTTTGAGTGCGTAAGTCCTACAGATTTTTAATCTATTACCTTGAGCAGGTGCGCTTCCAGATATCGTGTATCCTGCATTTACCATTAGCGATTCAAAATATTGACTAGAAAGAGTTTTAACTTGTGGTAGGGTTACACCTTGAATGGGATGTTTACCTAAAGTCACAGAGAGTTAGGAAGGTGCTGATCAAATCCTCGATCTGATTTATGGGACATTCTTGACTGTTCTATGAACTTATACTCAGCAAATGGTGTATGCCAAGAAAAATAATTAGGTAAGGCAAACCCAAAGCCAATGAATGTAGGAACTATATAGGGATAGAAATAAGGTTGATCTTCTGTTTCAGTGCCGCCAATCCTGATCGAAAATCCTGCTATCCAAAAGTAAAAACCTACATAGCAAGCATCTAAGCTATGTGTAAGCGATCTTAGGTCATCAATTTTCTTGCTGATTTTCATAACTGCCCTACAGATTGACTGTTTAGTCAATTTTACTACTTTTATGTCAGTTGACAATAATTCTGTGGGAATATTCAAGTGCGATCGCCCGCAAATTTAAACAGAATATAATTAGAACTAGCTCAAAACTTAATCAAACTAAATGCTTAATAATCCTCTTCTCATTGGCAAAGGTATTCCGCCATTCTCTGAAATTACCTCCGCTCAGATAGCTCCAGCCGTTACCCAGTTGTTAAGTGAGTTGGAATTAGAGCTAGATCGGCTAGAAACCAAGCTTTTAGATATAGCTTCTCCCATATGGCAAGATTTAGTCGAACCATTGGAATTACTAGGCGATCGCCTGAATTGGACATGGGGCGCAATTGGGCATTTACTCAGCGTTAAAAATAGTCCAGAACTGCGATCGGCACAGGAAGAAATGCAGCCCGAAGTCGTCAAATTTTATAATCGTCTCAGTCAAAGCATTCCCATTTACAAAGCTTTTAAGAAACTTCGTTCCAGTGAAATATATGAAGATCTAGAACCCGCCCAACACCGCATTGTCGAATCTGCGATTAAAGATGCCGAATTGTCAGGAATAGGTTTAGAGGGAGGATCTCAAGAACGCTTTAATACCATTGCGATCGCCCTCGCCGAACTCTCCACCAAGTTTGCCAATCATGTTTTAGATGCAACGAAGGCATATAGCCTAATTCTCACTACCCCCGCAGAATTGGACGGATTGCCCCCAAGTTTGCTCAATTTTGCCGCTTTTGCTGCTCAAGAATCAGGCGAAGCAGGGAAATGGAAAATCACCCTCGACTATCCCAGCTACGTTCCATTCATGCAGCACAGCACTCGCTCCGATCTGCGCGAACAACTCTTCAAAGCTTCTGTCGGTCGAGCTTCTAGTGGAGATCTTGATAACCAACCTATCATTGCAAATATTCTAGAACTGCGCCAAGAAAAAGCTAAACTTCTAGGATTCAATAGCTATGCCGAACTCAGCCTTGCTACCAAGATGGCTCCAGATGTTGCTGCGGTGGAAAAACTCCTAGAAGAATTACGAGTTGCTAGTTATGCAGGGGCAGTTAACGATTTAGAATCGCTTAAAATCTTCTCGGGTAAAACCGAACTTTATCCTTGGGATATCAGCTTTTGGGCAGAAAGATATAGAGAAGAAAAATTTGCTTATACCGATGAAGAATTACGCCCTTATTTCCCATTACCCCAAGTCTTAGATGGCTTATTTAGTCTGGTAAATCGCTTATTTGGGATTACGGTTAAGCCTGCCGATGGTACCGCTCCAATTTGGCATGAAGATGTTCGATACTTTGAGGTTTTTGATAATAATCAAGCGATCGCTAGTTTTTATCTAGACCCATATAGTCGTCCTGCCGAAAAGCGTGGTGGAGCTTGGATGAATGACTGCATTGGACGTGCCAAGTTAAATAATTCAATTCGCAACCCGATCGCCTATCTCATCTGCAATCAAACTCCTCCTGTCGATGGCAACCCCAGCCTGATGACTTTTTCCGAAGTCGAAACTTTATTTCATGAATTTGGGCATGGCTTACAACATATGCTGACTAGAGTAGATTATGCAGGGGCATCGGGCATTAATAATATTGAGTGGGATGCTGTAGAGTTACCGAGTCAGTTTATGGAAAACTGGTGCTACGATCGCCCGACTTTAATGGGAATGGCAAAACATTATCAAACTGGTGAATCTTTACCCGAGCATTACTACACCAAACTTGTAGAAGCCAAAAACTATATGACGGGTAGTGGAACTTTGCGCCAAATTCACTTCAGTTTATTGGATATAGAACTTCACCATCGCTATTCTGGAACTGAAACTTTATCGGAAGTGCGATCGCGCCTCGCTCAAACTACTACAGTAATTCCTCCTATTCCTGAAGATAATTTTCTCTGTAGTTTTGGACATATTTTTGCAGGGGGCTATGCCGCAGGATACTACAGCTATAAATGGGCGGAAGTTCTGAGTGCTGATGCGTTCGGAGCTTTTGAAGATGTGGGCTTAGATAATGAACCAGCGATCGCTGCCACGGGAAGACGCTACCGAGATACAGTCTTGGCTTTAGGCGGCAGTATTCATCCTTTAGAAGTATTTAAAACTTTTCGCGGACGGGCACCAATTACTGAGCCACTTCTTAAACATAGTGGATTGATTACTGAGTCAATTAAAGCAGTATGACTTTTTTTCAATTTGAAGCCGACTTTGTGGAATCCTTGCGCTGTGTGCCGATGCACGTAAGATTAAAACTCGATACCTGTGGAGTTAAAATCAAACTATCTCATTGGCATCACTTTAGTTACGCCCAAAGGCAAAAATTAATTGACTTACCCTGCGATCGCCCTGCTGAAATAGTGGCATATAAAGAGTTCCTTCTTAACTTGATTTCCCCAGATCTAGGCTCAGAGATGCTAATTCATGTCGATCCCATTTGGGAAGATGGCGATCGCTTTCCTCCCGAAGTTCTAAAACAGGCAGAATCATCGCAGGTATCTGTCACCCTTGAGCAATGGTCTAGTCTCTCTAGCTTGCAAAGATTTGTCCTAACCAAACTCAGCCGATCGCACCACGAAAACCAAAATTTCATCCCTGCCCTAATCGAGTTTGAAATTATTAAGGATACTAAAATCTAGTGTCAAACACATATATCATTTTTCCCATTCGCCCCGAATAGTATCTAAATGGGCTAGCATTGCTTCCTTTTTATGTTTTAAGATGCCTTTTGCTTGGATGATTTTCGGGCGATCGCCTTTCCATTGTCTCAAGATTGAATTAATTTTCTTAGTTCCGATAATTTTTAATCCAATTTCTTGACAAGTTACAATCTTAAATTAAGATTGGATTTTTCTAAAAACTCTTCTAAATCTGTACTTTAAACCAACTGATATAGGACGAGATATTGCCCTAGGGCTAAATTCATGCAGCAACAGATAAAAGCAGGGAATGATAAATAGAGTTAGTAAGGTGGCGAGGGAAAGCCCTGAGAATACTACTATGCCTAAAGGCTTAAGAAATTCACCGCCTTCTCCTAATCCCAGTGCCAGAGGAAACATCCCTAAAACTGTGGTGATTGTAGTCATAAGAATTGGTCTAAGTCTTTGCGGTGCAGCGAGTGTGATAGCAGTAAAGCGATCGCAATTTTCCCGTTCTCGAATTTGATTAGCCAGTTCCACCATAATAATGGCGTTATTAACCACAATCCCCACTAGCAATACTGCCCCCACAATTACCGTAGCCCCAATGGAAGTTTGAGTCACATATAGTCCAAAAATTCCACCTGCGATCGCCAAGGGAATTGTAAGCATAATTACTAAAGGATCGAGCAAGGAGTTATATTGCACCGCCATGACTACGAATACCAAGAAACAGGCTAAACCTCCCAACACCTTGAGTGAATCTTGGAGTTGTTGATTAGCTGCCGCCGCCGAACTAGGGATGACAGAAACACCATCAGGTAAGTTGACTGATTCAACCACATTAGCGACTTCGGCAAGGGTATCGCTGAGGTTACCACCTCGATTGAGATTACCATTTAGGATAAAAACTTGACGTTGGTTAATCCGTTGAATTTCCCCCGGAGCCAAACCATCTTCTACGGTTGCCACCTCAGAAAGGCGAATTTGACGATTATCTTCGGTAAATAGCGGCAATCTTTCTAATTGTGAAGGCTGACGGATTAAGTCTTGGTTAAATCTAACCCGCACATCTACTAAACGATTACCCCGTTGAATTTGGGTAGGCACTGAGCCTTCGATCGCCGTTTGAATCGTGGTACCAATATCCTGTACGGTCAATCCTAGAGCTTGTAATCTTTCCCAATTAGGTTTAATTTGAGTTTCAGGTTGGCGATCGTCAGCATCGGGGCGGAAGTTGGCACCTTTGACGTTTTCTTCTAAAGCTCGTAACAGTAGTCGTCCACCTTGCTGCAGATCATCAATGTTATTACCCTGCAAAATTACATCAATATCAGTACCTGGGGAAGGAGAATTATTTACAATCAAGCCTCTAATCCGACCTGGATTGACTCGAATTCTAATGCCTGCCAGATTGAGCTTGGCAACTTCTCTATTTACTTTTTGGGTATAGGTAAAAACATCAGCCTTAGGCTTAAGCGTAATGGTGCTAGAGCTTCGTAAAGGATTAGATGTCACGTTGGCACCAAAAATACCCCCACCGATTGTTGAGAATACATAATCCGTATCGGGCTGTTTTTCTAAGATTCGATCGATCATGCCCATGACCTTGCGGTTAGTCTCTAGGGTGGTACCAGGGGGAAACTGAGCATTTACCTGCACCTGTCCTGTATTAATCGGCGGCAAAATTTCTTGAGGGATTTCACCAACCATAAGCAAAGCCCCTCCTCCAAATACAGTAATGGCAGCCATCACTACGAGAAGCCTATATTTCAGAATGTTTTTGAGAAAGTTGCCATAATTATTAGTTGCCCCGATAAATCTGGAGTTAAATTCCTGCAACAGCCAGAAATTACTGACACCACTGGTAGCCTGTACTGCTAGCAGCCGTGATGCCATAGCTGGAACTACAGTTACGGCAACTACGATCGAAGCTGCCACAGAAAAAACAATGGTTAAAATCAGTTCATTAAAAAGTAACGAAATAAAACCACCAACCAACAAAAATGGTAAAACGGCAACAAGATTGGTACTGGTTGAGGCAATTAAAGCTGATTCTACCTGTTGGCTGCTGGCTTCAGAACGATTAATGGTCTCTTCCAAACTTAGATGCGATCGGGAATCCTGTCCAATTATCATGCCAGTACCTTCGGCAATACTTTCAATCATCACGATCGAGTTATCTACCACAATCCCTACACCCAAAGCCAAACCGCCTAAACTAAATAGATTTAAGGAAAACCCAAACATTCCCATTAAGATAATCGCAGCAAGAATTGATAGGGGAATAGAAACGATAATAATTAAAGTCTGACGCAAAGAGCCTAGGAATAATAAAACAGCGATCGCCGCTAAACCTGCCCCAAATAATCCCGAACTGATGACGTTATCAACGGAGCTTTTAATGAACTTAGAATCATCTAAGGTTGCTGTTAATAGTGCATCTGCAGGAATCAAACCACTAGCTTTTAGTCGATCTAGCTTCTGCTTTACCCGTTCCACGACTTCGATCGTATTGGCATCAGGTTGTTTTTGCACACTAATCTTGACCGCAGTTTCGCCATTGAGTAATACAAATAATCTTTGGTTTTCGCTACCGTCAATTACTTCGGCAAAATCTCGCAAATACACCTGCTTGCCACCAACTTCAAAGGATAAATCATTAATCTCTTTGACATTAGTGAACTTACCAACTGTGCGGGTCAATGGCTCAACATCTGAGCCTTCTAATCTACCACCAGAAATATCTTGATTGCGATCGGTCAAGGCATCTAAGACATCGGTTAAACCAATACCCTGAGCCTGTAAGCGGTTGAAGTCTAGGTTCACTCTAATTTCTTCTTGCACTCCGCCTGAAACATCGACAGCAGCAACGCCCGGCACTACACTCAATTCTCGTCCTAATTCCTCATCAGCAAATATCCGTAAATCTAATGGGGTCAAACTAGGCGAAGTCAGGGCTAACTCATACACTGGCAATTGCGAAGGGTCAAACTTAAAAATGCGAGCATCTTCAATATTATCGGGAAGGCGACTCCGACCTCGGTTATAGGTGGCTGTAACATCATTTAATGCCTGCTCGATATTGCTGCCTGGGGCAAAAAATAAATCTACTCGTACTTGCCCTTCTTGGGTACGGGAAAAAATTTGGTTCACACCTTCGGTAGCAGCTAAGGATGACTCCAAAGGTCTGGTAACTTCATCGATCGCGACTTCAGGCGAAATCCCTGGAATATTTAACTGAACGGCGACACGAGGATAGGTAATAGATGGCAACAGATCGACTTGGAGCTTGCTGATAAAAAATATGCCCATTACCAGAACCGCTAGACTGAGCATGAGCGTACCGATATGACGACGAATGGAGATACTACTGACGCTGAATCCCGAATTTTGCATATAGACCTGTGTTAATTATTACGACTAGGTTTTCCTTCGGATAAAGCACTTAAAACTACTTTGTCACCGTCCTTGAGCGGTCGACTACTACGGGTTACAAAGCGATCGCCTGCCTCTAGCCCTGTCAAAATTTGCACTTTACCGTCTGCTTTTGCCCCAATTTTGATATTACGAGCTATAACCGTGGTTGAATCCTCCGCACCATCTATGACAAAAATCTGTTCCTGTTTATTACCACCTGATACTCGCAAAGCTGTTTCTGGAGCAACAACATTTTTGGTAATAGTTTGGGGAAAGGTAATCCGCGCAAGTAAACCGCTACCAATTTGCTTATTGCGGTTAGGAATACTTACCTCGATTGGAATAAGCCGAGAGGTGGCATCAGCCGCAGGAGAGATCCGCAGCACCTGTCCAGTCAAAGGTTTGTTAGGAAGAGCATCTAGGTTAACGATCGCCTGTTGTCCTTGGCGAATTTGCGATCGCTCTAACTCTGAAACTCCAACTAAAACCTTAACTTGGCTAAAGTCTCCTAGCTTTACAACTTCATTCCCTGGTTGCAATAAATTTCCTGCTTCGGATACTTTTTGGAGAACTACACCATTAGTGGAAGCAGTCAAAGTTGTATAGGATAAACGCTCTTTAGCCTGATTAACTACCGCAGTTTGAGCCTGAACTCGTCTTTCGGCTGAGGCTACTTCATTTTCTTGCGATCGCACCTGTTGTTGAGCCGATCTTAGGGTTTGATTGGCAGTGTTGGAAGTAGTTAGAGCTTGTTCGGCGGCTTGTTTGGCGATTGCGCCTTCGGATGCTAATTGTTGCTGGCGTTGGGCATCTATCTGGGATTGGCGAAATTGGAGCCTTGAGCTTTCGACTTGGGTCTTGGCATTACTAACTTGAGTTTTTGCCCCTGCTACCTCTGCTTGGAGGGCTGCTAGCTCTGCCTCTGCCTCTAAGACATTTGCCACTAAAATGCCATCATCTTGTTGACCTATTACCTGCCCTTGATTTACGCGATCGCCCACATCTACATTTAAGCTAACTAATTGCCCTTCAGTTCTCGATCTGACCGATATTTCACGAATCGGAGCAGTAGTGCCAATGTATTCAATATCGGTTTCAAGATTTTCTAGTTTTGCGATCGCCACATCTACAGCTATTGGTTTTCGATCTGGTTTTAGCTGTTGTGCTTGAGTTGATTGCTTGGTTTCAGAACCACACCCACTAACTAAAATTAGAGAGCCAACTACCTAAAATGGCAATATCTTTACGGAATTGGTCATAACTGTAAATTCTTAGTTAATGAGCTAAATTGCTAAGATTTAATTTTTAGACTAAGTTTTATTAACTATAGTTTCAAAATATCGAACAATTCTCAAAATAATAAACTTTTCTTAAATCTAGCAAAAACATAAAAATCTTTAAGAGATCTAAGTAATAGAT
>CAZLKI010000131.1:0-8085 GCA_964560035.1 uncultured Synechococcus sp. | reverse complement strand
ATCGAAGCCGAAAAAATCAATGAGCCACCATGAGCGATACCAGTTTCGATAATTAGATCGGGTTGAACTGACCAGATCAATTCCTGCATCGCAACCATATCTTGCGGATACTGAATAATTGGACGACCTAGCCAAGAAAAATTATAAGAATACTTTGCTTTAATTGAATTTTGGACGAAAGAATTATTGCTATTTAATAAATCTATATTGTTACTATTACTATTAATTCTTTCTTGGGTTTCTTTTTCAAAATTATTCATAATTAATCCACTGTTAAATAGTTGAATTTGTTGCCTGTTAAATCAATAATCTCATGCAAGTAATTGCTATTCATGACGAAAATATCTGTATTCAAACGTAAATATTTAAGAGCATCATCTGGAGAACTAACTAAAAGACCAGTTTCAGGCAAATATTTCCCCTGCTTAGCTGGATTAATGTCAATAATAGTCTTGATATTTATGCCTGCTCGTTGCATGAACAGAGAAAATATAACACCCTTTGACGCTCCACCCCAAACTACAAAATCTTTTTCTTGATATTTTGTTAATATATTTGCACTTTGTGAAACTGTAGCAAGAAAATCATCTGGAAACTCAATCTGACTTGCTTTGCTGAATTTAGGAGGTCTAATTGTAGCTAAGTCAGCAACAACATATAGGTACTGTTTACCAAATACATGACCTGACTCATATACGACATCAAACATTCGATAGAAATCATCGATTTGAAAATAATTAACATGTTCATAAAAAATATCGAACCAAGCACGGTGATCGCAAATCCATTTAAAGCAAGGAACTTCAATATATATTTTTCCCTTGCCACCATTTGCATCACGAATTTTTGATATAAACTCTACAGGATTTTGCAAATGTTCTAAAACATGCCTCAGAATTATTCCATCTGCATTTATTCCAGTATCTTCACTAAAATATTGCTTAATTACTGAGTGGTTATCTCCTTCATAGGTTGGATCTATCCCTATAATTTTAAATCCTTTACCTTGAAGATATTCCAAAAAATATCCCTTCCCACAACCTACTTCTATCAATGAACAATTCTCAAAGTGTTGTTGGATAATTTGAGATACATTTTGAAGATGTTCTCGAAAAGCATTACTAACAGCTTGCTCATTTTGATAATTAGCATCATATTGCATTAAGCTCTGGTCAAAAATTCGATTAAAAATTAATCCAGTTTCAAGATCCTGAATAAGTTCAATATCACCCTTAATACAGTTTTGAGCTTCTTCCTTAGAAGAAAACATTCGATTCTGAAAAACTGGCAACTGCTGAGCTTGATAGATTTTTTTATAGTCTTTCATTGCATACCTATACATTGAGCTAGTTTTTGACGATCACCCCAAAAAGCCATTGGTTCGTAATCAGGATATGAATAATATCCGAGATTAAGGCTTAAGGAATAATTTTTTTCCTGTATCCAGTTCTCAATTAACTTACGAACTGATATGGGTATTCCCGAACAAATATTTACAATTCCATTGTTTTGTTCTGTTAAAGCCAAAGCAACAAGATACTTTGCAACCTCTTGAACTGGAAGATAATCTCGTAGTTGCTCTCCGCCCGACATGTTAAAAATATTCTCTTTTCTATCTATTGCTTGATTAAGTTGAGAAAACAACGACTTTTCAGATTGACCATCACCATATATATAAAATAGCCTTGCCCATGTCAGATTAAATGGTTGAATCTGCTGTAGATACTCTAATTGACATCGCAGAGAGTTTTTTGCAAATCCATAGGGATTTGTGGGATCTGCCTGTAAATCTTCATTTAGTAAACCAGACTGCATTCCATATTCAAAACAGGTTCCTGCCACAATAAGTGTTTTTAGCCCAGATTTCACTAAATTTTTTAAAAATCTATACTGATTTGGCAATTCATCTTCAAAATGGTGCAAGGATCTATAGTTGGGTAATCCATCCCATGCAAGATGTATGAGTACATCAGGACAATCTATTTGTTTATAGCAGTCTACAGGAGGATTTTTTAAATCAATTTCGACCACGTTTTTATCTAAAAAATCATTACACTGTGTTGAAGAACGAACAATTAGTGTTGACAAAACATCCAAGCGATTTAGCTCGTTGACAACGTGTTTGCCTATAAATCCAGTTACTCCCGTAACAGCTATCTTCATAACTTTATTACTATTTAACAAAACTAGCGATCGCATACTTAGCCCCAAGATGAGTCTTGAAAGCCTCTTCAAAATGGTTTATATATTCATAAAAGCGATCGCCCCAACTGTGACGCGCCGCATCAGTTGCATACTCAAGCTCTAACTCAGTAATAGAAGGCTTTGTATAGTAAATTCGGGATTTAGTCATAACAAATTAATCAATAACAATATCCAAGGATTTAAGTCTAGCCTGTAAAGCCTCAAGCTTAGCTTCTGCTTCATTTGCCCTTTGACTTTCCAGCACAGTCTTTTGACGTTCGATTTGAACCTTTTGACGTTCGATTTGCACTTTTTGGATTTCCGCTTGAGCGGACTCTTGGGGCGTTGGCAACAAAGTCCCTTCCAATGAAAAATATCGCAATTGATCTTGGTGAATTCCTAGAAACAAGCCCATTACCTCACTCCAAAACCAACCCCGATCGTTAGGAGCGATCGCCTCATAATGATCCATCATCAACCTAAACCCTTCAAACTCTAAACTATCGGGCGAAAAATAAAAATATTCAGGAGTATGAAAGCGTTTACCGTATAAATCCCGCTTAAGTGTCCGATCCACATTAGCCGTTGACTCTGATAAAAGCTCAATGATCAGATCGGGATAACGCCCGTCCTCTTCCCATACAACCCAAGACTTCCGAGGTTTTCGCACAGTATTTTTAACTAAGAAAAAGTCAGGACCGCGAAAATCCCGATTTTTTAACTGTTGACGACTAAAGTAGATCGTTAAATTTGCGCCAACAAAAAAATCATCCCGTTCTCGCCAAGCCCATTCTAAGGAAGTGACCAGCAATAACAACTGCATATAATGCAAAGAACTTTCCATTTCTGGCTCATCACTGTACAACTGCGTAGCATCGGGCATTTGCCGTTCTAACTCTTGGGCGGTCATCGCAGTCATTGCTTGGACTCCTCAATTTGACTTAAGTTGACTATCTCTATATAACATTCAGGATACCAACTTTCATCTAATACTTGTTCTAAATTAGCGATCGCCTTTTCAGGAAAAGTAATTAGAGGAAGTTGCGATCGCTTTGAAGCAATCTCGCGACCATCTTGATAGCATTCATCAAATATTTCTCGCAAATAAGGCTTGAGGCTGGGGCTATCTTCTAGCTCATCTCCAATTTGCTTGCGAAAATTAGCGATTTCTCCTTGCCAATGACCTTGGTTATTATTCCGTTCAGACTCCCAATACTTTAGTTTTAATAGATGCTCAATCAAATTTCTCAACAAACTTTTCAGCTTTTTTCTGTCGCGCCGACTCAAATCCGAAATCTCCTCAATCAAATTTAGCAAGTCAAGAGAATCAAAATCCCTATCTTCAAGTTGTTTGACAGTTTTCTCCACCCAAAGATGAAAGTCAGTGTCACATAAGTTTTTATTCGCTTGTTTTGATTTCGTTAACATACTCTTTTTATTAGCTGATTATTAGCTGAATAGAATACAGATCGACCCAACGTAAATTAATCCGATCATAGTTCTTCAAATGAAGGATATTGCTGATCCTTGAGAGAAATAATCAAATCTTTTTTTAAAGACCAGTCAATTGCTAACACCGAATCATCCCACCTAATCCCTCTAGCGGATTCAGGATGAAAGAAATCAGACATTTGATAAAATACTTCAGTACTGTCCTCTAAAGTCTGAAAACCATGAGCAAAACCTTCAGGAATATATAGCATTTTACGATTTTCAGCACTTAACTCTATAGACAACCAATCTTTAAAAGTAGATGAATCGGGGCGAATATCAATAATTACATCATAAATTGCGCCTTGAGTACATCTAACTAATTTAGCTTCTTCGTGGGGCTTTGCTTGATAGTGCATCCCCCGTAAAGTTCCTTTTTTAAGATTGAAAGAAATATTGCACTGCACTAGATTCGGATTTAATCCGCGATCGCAAAAATCATGTTGACACCATGATCTCGCAAAAAAACCACGATCATCAGAAATTGGCTCAATTTCAATAACATAAGCACCTTTTAGCTTAGTTTCTATAAATTTCATCCCAGCACCTCGACCTCTGGAATAGGCACAACAAACTTACCGCCCCATTCATGAATGTAATCAAGTTGCTCTTTGATTTCATCTTTCAGATTCCAAGGCAGGATTAAAACATAATCGGGTTTAGTTTCTTTGATCCTTTCAGGGGCATAGATCGGAATATGCGTACCTGGCAAGAATAGCCCTTGCTTGTGGGGACTGCGATCGCAGGTATAGTCAAGAAAATCTGTCCGAATGCCGCAATAATTTAATAAGGTATTGCCCTTCGCTGGTGCACCATAACCCACGATTGTTTTTCCTGCATTCTTTACTTCAATCAAAAAGTTTAATAGCTTGCGCTTAGTTGCCATCACCTGATCGCTAAATTGCAGATAAGTCTCAACCTTGTCCAGCCCTGCTTTCTTTTCTTTCTCTTTTAATACTAATAGGCGATCGCTAACAGCCAAATTTTGATTGCGATCGTGCTTCCCATATATACGCAGAGAACCACCGTGAGTCGGCAACTCTTCCACATCAAACAAAGTTAGTCCATGATCAGCAAAGATTTTTTCTACCGTTGTCAAAGAGAAATACGAAAAATGCTCATGGTAAATAGTATCAAACTGATTTTGCTCGATCAACTGCAACAAATGAGGAAATTCCATTGTGATAATCCCTTCAGGCTTTAAAACAATCTTCATTCCTGCCACAAAATCATTAACATCAGGAACATGAGCTAAAACGTTATTTCCTAATAACAAATCTGCTTTTTTATCCTGTTCTACTAACGCTTGAGCAGTCTGTATCCCAAAAAACTTGACTAACGTTGATATCCCCTTAGACTCAGCTACTTGTGCAACATTAGCGGCTGGTTCAATTCCTAGTACAGGGATATTTCGGGCTTGAAAAAATTGCAAAAGATAACCATCATTACTAGCGATTTCGACAACTTGGCTGGATTGATTAAGACCAAATCTCTCAATCATTAAACTTGTATATTGCTTTGCATGATTTAACCAAGTATCTGAATACGAAGAAAAATAAGCATAATCACTAAAAATGTGGTCAGGAGATTCAAACTCTTCTAATTGAACCAATAAACACTTTTCACAGACATAAGTATGAAGAGGATAAAATTTTTCCGATTGATTTAATTGCTCTAATTTGAGATAAGAATTAGACAGAGGCGACATACCTAAATCTACAAAAGTATGTTTTAAATGAGTTTTACAAAATCTACATTGTGCTTGCATCATAATTATCTAACTTATAGTTGGTTTTGAATTTATTACGAGATTTATTTCAGGCTGATAAATTGCTTAATTTGGTTGATGGTTATATCTTTCATATCTGCTCCAGATTGTAAGGCTTTTGTCCAATCTATAACCCAAGCTAAAGCTGTCTTGATATCTAACTTTGGCTGCCATTTTAATTGACTTCTTGCCTTCGAGCAATCTAACTTTAAGTAATGAGCTTCATGGGGCTGGACTAAATTTTCCCTAGTCCAACATACCTCGTTACCCCATAAATTTGCCATCTGCTCAACAATCCAACCCACTGTCTGGGCATCAGATTCATTTGGACCAAAATTCCAAGCCCCACCATAACTTGCTCCATCTCTATACAAATGCTCAGCTAAAGTGAGATAACCAGACAAAGGCTCAAGTACATGTTGCCAAGGTCGCATAGCTTGAGGATAGCGAATTACAACTTTTTCTCCAGATTGCCAAGCTTTAAGAATATCAGGAATCAGGCGATCGCTTGCCCAGTCCCCACCGCCGATCACATTACCTGCCCGAGCAGTGGCAATACCCACACCATGCTTGTTGTAATCTGAATCAGCAAAAAAAGAATTGCGATAAGCTGCCGTCACCAACTCAGCACATCCTTTACTACTACTGTAAGGATCGTATCCTCCGATTGCCTCCGATTCTCGGTATCCCCAGACCCATTCTTGATTGTCGTAACACTTGTCGGAAGTCACATTAACAAGGGCTTTGACACTTTCGCTTTGTCGCACCGCCTCCAAAACGTTTACAGTTCCCATGACATTAACGGCATAGGTTTCTACGGGGCTTTTGTATGACTCGCGGACAAGAGCTTGTGCAGCCATATGAATCACAATCTCTGGCTGATGGGTTTTCATGATTTGGACGAGATGAGATAGGTCGCATATGTCGCCAACTATTGAAGTCATGCGATCGCCTACTCTTGCCAAATCAAATAGACATGGTTGTGTGGGAGCCGACAAACTATAGCCAATTACTTCGGCTCCGAGAGTCTGTAACCAAAGCGATAGCCAACCACCTTTAAATCCTGTGTGACCCGTAATTAAAACTTTTTTGCGTTGCCAAAAATCGGTATTCATCACCACACCTTCCAAGGAGCATTAGCAGAATCCCATAAACTCTCTAAATAATTTTTATCCCTTAGAGTATCCATGGCTTGCCAAAATCCATAATGATGAAAAGCCGATAATTCTTGCTTTTGAGCAATTATCGGCAAGGTTTGACCCTCCCAACTAGTTTGATCTCCTTCTAGTAAATCAAAAACTGAGGGTTCTAAAACAAAGTAGCCCCCATTAATCCATCCGCCGTCACCTTGAGGCTTTTCCTGAAAATTCAAAACTAAACCTCGATCTATATTGATATTGCCATAGCGTCCAGGTGGTTGTACTGCTGTAACCGTAGCAAGGTGCTTTTGTTGTTGATGGAAAGTAATTAGTTCGCTGATATTAACGTTACCAACTCCATCTCCGTAAGTGAAACAAAAGGTTTCATTGCCAACATAATCTTTTACTCGCCCTAATCTGCCACCCGTCAGCGTTTCTTCTCCAGTATCAACTAATGTCACCCGCCAAGGCTCTGCTTTCTTGTGATGTACTTCCATTTGATTGGATTGCATATCAAAAGTAACATCAGACATATGCAGAAAGTAATTGGCAAAATATTCCTTAATTACATAGCCCTTATATCCGCAACAAATAATAAAATCATCAATTCCGTAGGCGGAATAGGTTTTCATAATATGCCATAAAATTGGCTTACCACCAATCTCAACCATTGGCTTTGGCTTGAGATGCGTTTCTTCACTTAGTCTTGTACCCAAACCACCAGCCAAAATCACAGCTTTCATTAAACTTTCTCCAAATGCCATTGTAATTGGGGACGAACAACACCAGGCACTCTGCCTGTATATCCATACTCCCTTCCGACACTTCCTTCTAGCGGATCTTTAATATTAAAAGACAGTATATTTTGTTCGTAAAAATGTACTTTAACACCTGATTCAAAAGAACTGATTGCCAAACCCACAGAATAGGCTCCCTCATTAAGAAAGTTCATAGGAAGCATGCATTCCACTTCATAGTCACCCGCAGACAAGACCGCTACTTTTTCAATTGAAGTCACAAAAGCACAAGATCCTTCCGCAGTATAAAAGTGAAAATTAGGGATAAACTTGCAATCACTTTCTTTGAGGACTCTATACTTCATGACGACCCTAGCATTTTCACTAATTGATATCTCTGGACTGATTTCATCATTACTATTTTTAATGCACCCAGATATCATACGGATATATTCATCTCCTACAACTCGATCGTTTTCACCATAGACAACTAATGCGGGCGATGATGTACCGCTTGTGTTGTGATAGTAATGCATAATAACTTCTGACGTACTACCTTTTCTTATAACCTTCCCTTTCTCTAGCAAAATAACATTTTCACAAAGTGAGGTAATTGTCGGCATACTATGGCTGACAAACAACACAGTTCTACCTTCCCCACTAACATCTTTCATCTTGCCCAAACATTTCTTCTGAAACTGAGCATCACCAACCGCCAACACCTCATCCACAATCAAAATCTCTGGCTCTAAATGCGCCGCCACTG